>DAIQOU010000007.1:0-2192 GCA_036787725.1 Bacteroidales bacterium | reverse complement strand
CAGGTGAGTGTCTCCCCTCTATGCAGGTGAGTGTCTCCCCTCTATGCGGGTGAACGCCTCCCCTTTTCGAGGACAGGATTCTTTTTCTTATCGTAAAAGAATATACTTTCATTTTTATTGGTTGTTTCATTTCGGTGTAAAAAGGAATACGGGTAAAGTAAAAAAAGAGGGTGAAATTGCGTTGTGCAATACACCCTCTTTTTTTAATTCATTTAAAGAAGAAAGTCAGTCATTGTTCATCATCGATGTCTTCTTCATACTCTTCTTCATCGTAATATTCGTCACCTCTTGCTTTAGAGAGTTTTTGAGTTATTAACTGCATCCATTGTTTTCTTTTTTCGGAATCGATTCCCAACAAATACCCGATGCCCAAGCCCAATGCTGCTCCGACTGCAATTCCTCCGATCACTAATTGTCCGTGCTTCATAATTCAATAATTTACCGTTTAAAATTTTATCAATAATTAGTTTTGTACATAAGTACAAACAATAAAATAATGCCGAATGTTCCGGAAAAAGTGTTAAAACTAATAAGCTCTGGCAAAAACCACTCGTTGAGCCGAAGGTTTGCCCGTAACCATGCATTTCCCGGGTATATGATCTCCCGAAAAAGGAATGCAGCGGATGGTAGCTTTTGTTTCTTCTTTTATTTTTTCTTCCGTTTCGGATGTTCCGTCCCAATGGGCTAAGATAAAGCCGCCTTTTTCTATTTTTTCTTTGAATTCTTCGTAGGTGTCTGCGGTTGTGGTATGAGCAGTACGAAAATCCATTGCTTTCTTATATATATTCTCTTGGATTTCGTCCAACAGTTTTTTTACATACACCTCAATGTTGTCGCAACTGATGGTTTCTTTTGTCAATGTATCCCGACGTGCAATTTCGATCGTATTGTTTTCCAAATCACGTCCGCCCATTGCCAGTCGAACGGGTACTCCCTTTAATTCGTATTCCGAAAATTTCCAACCCGGCTTTTTATTCTCGGAATTATCGTATTTTACACTGATTCCGACGGATTTCAGGCTTTGTATGATGGTTGCTGCCTTTTGATTGATTTCTTCCAATTGTTCTTGTTTCTTGTAAATCGGGATAATGACCACTTGGAAAGGAGCTAATTTGGGCGGTAGTACCAATCCGTTGTTGTCGGAATGAGACATGATTAAGGCGCCTATCAGCCGGGTAGAAACTCCCCAAGAGGTAGCCCATACATATTCTCGTTTTCCTTCTTTATTTAGAAATTGTACATCGAATGCTTTTGCAAAGTTTTGGCCCAAGAAATGAGATGTTCCGGCTTGCAAAGCTTTTCCGTCTTGCATCAATGCTTCGATACAGTAAGTTTCTACGGCTCCGGCAAAGCGTTCGTTGGCGGATTTGGTTCCTCTCAATACGGGTACGGCCATGTATTGTTCGGCAAATTGAGCGTATACTTCCAACATCTTTTCGGCTTCTTCAACCGCTTCTTCTTTTGTTGCATGGGCGGTATGTCCTTCTTGCCAAAGAAATTCGGCCGTTCGGAGGAAGAGGCGGGTTCTCATTTCCCATCGAACGACATTTGCCCATTGATTGCATAAGATAGGCAAATCCCTGTAAGATTGAACCCAGTTTTTGTAGGTGTTCCAGATAATGGTTTCCGAAGTGGGACGTACAATCAGTTCTTCTTCCAGTTTTGCTTCCGGGTCGGTAATGACGCCGCTTCCGTCCGGATTGTTCTTCAAGCGGTAATGAGTTACCACGGCGCATTCTTTTGCAAATCCTTCTACGTGATCGGCTTCTTTACTTAAGAACGATTTAGGAATAAACAAAGGAAAATAAGCATTCACGTGTCCGGTTTCTTTAAACATGTCGTCCAATTGTCGCTGCATTTTTTCCCAAATGGCGTAACCATAGGGTTTAATGACCATACAACCTCTTACTGCCGAATTCTCCGCCAGGTCTGCTTTAATTACCAAATCATTGTACCACTGAGAATAATTATCATCACGAGAAGTCAGTTCTTTCAGTTCTTTTGCCATATTGTTCAGATGTCTATATTTTTGTCTTTTAAGATTAAACCGCAAATTTACATGATAATTCCTTAAGAAGATGCAGCAAATTGAAAACAATTGCATTTTTTCTGAAGCGGAAGAGAAGGTATGGGTCCGAACGGGTTTGAGAATGAAGATCGATCCTTCTTTTTTATTATTCGCATCGTTAATA
>DAIQOU010000226.1:0-7330 GCA_036787725.1 Bacteroidales bacterium | reverse complement strand
CCGGCACTTCCGACGGTTACGTCTTACTTCACCGTCGGTTAAATATCAAGGCGTCCCTCACGGGACTTGAGGGGAGGAGCTTGCCGACATCGATCATAAGAATCTATTCAATATGAAGTCTGCAGAAGATATTATTATCTTGAATTCCATTAAAAAAGAATTCCTTTAGAATCAAAATTTGCAAGGGTGGCCTTTTATTACTAATTTTATGTCCGTTTTATAAAATCAAACCGATTTAAAGCATGAAGATTGCAATTATTGGTACCGGCTATGTCGGACTGGTGAGCGGTACTTGTTTTGCCGAAATGGGTACGGAAGTGGTTTGTGTGGATATTGACACACAAAAAATAGAAAAGCTGCAGCAAGGTATTATTCCTATTTATGAACCCGGATTGGAAGATATGGTTAACCGGAATCTAAAAGCCGGGCGACTTCAATTTACGGTAAATCTGGAATCTGTTCTGGACGAAGTAGAGGTGGTATTTTGTGCGGTAGGCACTCCTCCCGGAGAAGACGGGAGTACTGATTTAAGTTACGTACTGAATGTAGCCAAAACAATAGGGCAACACATAAACCGGTATATCCTTTTTGTGAATAAGAGTACCGTTCCGGTAGGGACTTCCGTCCTGGTTCGTGAAACTATTCGTAAGGAATTGGAAAATAGAGGAGTCTCTGTTCATTTTGATGTAGCTTCGAATCCCGAGTTTTTAAAGGAGGGAGCAGCTATCAATGACTTTATGAGCCCCGACCGGGTAGTGGTAGGAGTAGATTCCGAAAAAGCCCAGAAGTTGATGAGCCGGCTTTATCGCCCGTTTCTCTTAAATAATTTCCGGGTTATCTTTATGGATATTCCTTCCGCAGAGATGACCAAATACGCAGCAAATGCGATGTTGGCTACCCGAATCAGTTTTATGAATGACATTGCCAATTTATGCGAAGTGGTAGGTGCGGATGTAAACCTTGTGAGAAAAGGAATCGGTTCCGATGCTCGTATCGGAAGTAAGTTTTTATATCCCGGTTGCGGTTACGGAGGGAGTTGTTTTCCGAAGGATATAAAATCGTTGATAAAGACTGCCGAAGAATACGGATATGAGATGAAAGTCTTAAAAGCCGTAGAGGCCGTAAACGACAAACAAAAACTGGTTTTATTCAATAAATTATCGGAACACTTTGACGGAGATCTGAAAGGTAAGAAAATAGGGTTGTGGGGATTGGCATTTAAGCCCGAAACCGATGATATGCGGGAAGCAACTTCCCTGATTTTGATTGATAATATTTTGAATTCGGGAGGAACCGTTACAGCCTACGATCCGGTTGCCATGGAGGAAGCAAAGAACCGGTTGCAGGGAAAAATCGAATATGCAACCGATATTTATGATGCAGCCAATGAAGCCGATGCCGTTATTGTTGTGACCGAATGGAAAGAGTTTCGTTTGCCTTCCTGGAAGGCTGTTAAAAAGCTGATGAAGACTCCGGTGGTATTGGACGGACGTAATATTTACGATAAAGCGGACATGATTGAACAGGGATTTCATTATTATTCCATCGGCCGCTAAGCGAAAAAGAGAGGAAGGGTGTAAAGCTTGAAGGCGTGAAGGGAGGAAGGGGCATCCTGATCATTCTCATTTCGGTTTCCGCTTTTGTAAAACTTCTTGGAATAAAACTCCCGGATTACTTGTAATTTTATGTAAATTTGCACGCAATTAAGAAAACAAAGCTATGATCGATAAAATCAACAAATTATTGGCTGAAGTAGAGGCTCTCAATATTAAAAGTAAGGAAGAACTGGAAACGGCTCGTATCCGGTTGTTAAGTAAAAAAGGAGAAATATCATCGCTGATGAATGATTTTCGCGAAGTTGCAGCGGAAGAAAAGAAAGAACTGGGTCAACGGTTGAATTTTTTGAAGGAAAAAGCACTTGTCAAAATCAACGAACTAAAAGAGGAACTGGAAAAAAAGGATGTTTCTTCCGGTACTCTTGATCTTACCCGTACTCCTTATCCTTATCGTCCCGGGACAAGACATCTTTTATCCGTTGTTAAAAAAGAAATATGCGATATTTTTGCCGGATTGGGATTCAGTATTGCAGAAGGTCCGGAAATAGAAGACGATTGGCATGTGTTTTCTTCTTTGAATTTTGCTGAAGATCATCCGGCCAGGGACATGCAGGATACTTTTTTCATCGATAGCGGTTCGGATGTAGTGTTAAGAACTCATACTTCTTCCGTTCAAACCCGGGTGATGGAGCAAACACAGCCTCCCATTCGTATCATTTGTCCCGGAAGAGTATATCGTAATGAAGCCATCTCCTATCGTGCGCATTGTTTTTTTCATCAGGTAGAAGCTCTTTATATAGATAAGAATGTTTCCTTTGCAGATTTGAGGCAAGTACTCATGTATTTTGCGAAAGAAATGTTTGGAAATGACACCGATATCCGGTTACGTCCATCTTTCTTTCCGTTTACCGAACCCAGTGCGGAAATGGACATCAGCTGTAAAATATGCGGTGGTAAAGGATGTAATTTTTGTAAACATACCGGTTGGGTTGAAATATTAGGTTGCGGAATGGTTGATCCGAATGTGTTGGACAGTTGCGGAATAGACAGTAAAGTGTATACCGGATATGCCTTAGGCATGGGAGTGGAACGGATTACCAATCTGAAATATCAAATAAAAGATCTTCGTTTATTTTCGGAAAACGATGTGCGCTTCTTACGACAATTTGAGTCTGCGCACTAATAAAATATGACCAAAAAAGAAAGATACAAAAAGGTTATCGGTTGGTTTGAAGAAAACATGCCGGTAGCGGAAACCGAGTTACACTATGATAATCCTTTCCAGTTGCTGATGGCGGTTATGCTTTCTGCTCAATGTACGGATAAGCGGGTTAATATGGTTACTCCGGCTCTTTTTGAAGCTTTTCCCGAAGCTGAAACCCTCGCGGTTTCGAATGAAGAAGCGGTTTTTGAATATGTAAAAAGTGTTTCCTACCCGAACAGTAAAACGAGGCACTTACTCAAAATGGCCCGGATGTTGGTGGATGACTTCGAAGGAAAAGTTCCCGGTACCGTAGAAGAGTTGATGAAGTTGCCCGGGGTAGGGAAAAAGACAGCAAATGTGGTTGTATCCGTAGCTTTTGGAGTGCCCGCCATGCCGGTAGACACGCATGTATTTCGGGTTTCCAACCGGTTGGGATTGACAGTCAATTCCAAAACCCCTCTTGAAACCGAGAAGGAATTAGTAAAATATATTCCCAAGAAGTTATTGACAAAAGCGCATCATTGGTTGATTTTACATGGGAGATATGTATGTGTGGCTCGTAAGCCGCGGTGTGAAGATTGCGGATTAAAAGAATATTGCAGCTATTTTGAACAGAATAAAGGGTAAACATTTCTTTCCGGAAATTGTTAATGCTTTAATTAAAATAGTCGATATAGGACAGGTGAATAAGATCAGTAATGGAAAAAGCAAAACCCAAATTATGGACATCCGGATATCTGAATGTCTGTATTGCTAATTTTCTGATGGCATGCTCTTTTAATTTATTAATGCCATCAATTCCTTTATATATAACCGAACAACTTGGAGTACCCCAGACTAAAACAGGCATTGTTTTGGCTTCGTATGCTGTTGCCTTATTGTTTGTTCGACCTTTTTCCGGATATCTGGTGGATTTATATTCTCGGAAAAAAATATTATTGATCAGTTTTATTTGTTATGTATCCATTTTCTTGGGATACTTTTTTGCCGCTACGGTATTTATATTTGTTATAATCCGGTTCTTTCACGGAATTACTTGGGGTTTATCCACTGTATCATCCAATACATTAGCCATTGATTTGGTTCCTTCCGAGCGGAGGGCCGAAGGGATCGGTTACTTTGGTACTTTTATGAATGTTGCGATGGCTATTGCACCTTTTATAGCGATTCATATCTATCATACTTACGGATTTGATATAATGCTTTGTTGTGCTATCGGAATGGGGATTTTAGGAATTATTACGGTGACCCGGATCAAAGCACCCGAGCGTCCGAAGGTAAAAAGGGAAAAAATATCATTTGACCGCTTTTTCTTATTACGGGCATGGCCTATCTTCCTGAATCAACTGTTGCCTTGTTTTGCATGGGGAACCATCGGGCCTTTTGTTGCTCAATACGGAAAACAAATAGACATACCCAATGCAGGCATTTTCTTTCTCTTTTGGGCCGGCGGAATTATTGCTTCGCGTATTTTTTCGGGAAAACTGGTTGATAAGGGATATATCCATTTGGTAAATATGTTGGCAATGGGTATTGTTGCCCTTTCTTTCTTTGTATTTGCAACCGTTCATACCATTTATGCATTTTGCATAGCAGGTCTTTTCATCGGGATCGGATTCGGGATGATGTTTCCGGCACTCCAGACTTTATATATTAATCTGGCGGAAAATAACCGTCGCGGTACCGCCAATTCTACTTATTTGATCGGTTTTGATTTGGGATTGGCTTTGGGAATGTTGTTTGGCGGATATATTTCCGGGATCTATTCATTTTCCATTTTATTCTCTGTGTCGAGTGTACTTTGTTTCTTAAGTATTTTTGTTTATTTGTTGGTATCCAAACCGCTTTTTGAACGGAAGCGATTAAGATAACAGCAAACCCAACGATAATAATATTCCGAAGATAATTACATTCCGTGCGCTTTCTCCCAATATTTTGTTCAATTCTTTTCCTTGTTTTATCCTGCACATTTCCTTCCAGGATTTGAAGTGCGGAATAAGATATAGAAAAGGAAGCAATGCAGCAGGAACCATTTTCCAATACATAAAACAGAGGCAAAGCAGAACCGCAACGATACCGTTGAAGAGATAAAAGAATCTGCCGAACTTTTCTCCAAATAAGACGATTGTAGTCCTTTTTCCCGATATTTTGTCTTCATTTCTATCCCGATAATTATTAATAACCAATATATTTACGGAAGTTATTCCGACAGAAAGACCGCAAAGGGTAGTCAGGACCGTCCAGTCCAATGTTTGTACGTAATATGTAAATCCGACCGGGATCACTCCGTAGAAAATGACAACACAAAAATCTCCCCATCCGTTGTAGGAGAGGGGGTAGGGGCCTCCCGAATAAGCAAAGGCAGCCAAAGCTACCGCTATACCTACCCCTATTAGCGGCCAACCTGCATAATAAATCAATATGCATCCCAACAGACAGGCAATGCCAATCAGTACCAGAGAAACCCGGAGCATGGTTTCCGGTTTTATCCAACCTTGAGCTACCGCTCTTGCCGGTCCCAATCGGTCTCCCCGGTCGCTTCCCTTTTTAAAATCCAAATAATCATTAAATAAGTTTGAAACGACTTGTGCCATTAAAGCGAAAACAAAGCAAATCAAAGCAGGGATAACTTTAAAAGAAGAGCTCTTATAAGCTAACATACAGCCTATTAAAACAGGTACAACAGAAGCGGGAAGGGTCCTCGGGCGAGCTGCTGACAGCCAGTGTTTAAGAGAGGTTTTGTTCATGTTGCGAAAATAATAAATTTTATATATCTTTGAGTTCATTTTTTAATTAAATCAAACTATGTTTTCAGGAATTATAGAAGAGGCGGCTTCTGTTGTAAAGCTTCAATCGGATCGGGATAATTTGCATATAACAATGAATTGTTCTTTTGTTCATGAACTAAAAATAGATCAAAGTGTAGCTCATAACGGAGTATGTCTTACTGTTGTGGAGAAAACCGAGGATACTTATACCGTTACAGCTATAAAAGAAACATTGGACCGTTCCAATTTAGGGTTATTAAAACCCGGCGATAAAGTTAATTTAGAAAGAAGTATGCCTATGAACGGACGGTTGGACGGGCATATCGTACAGGGACATGTAGATCAAACCGCAGTTTGTACGAAAGTAGAAGAAGTGGCGGGCAGTTGGTATTATACCTTTCAATATGAGTTTGATAAAAAAATGGCTCAACAAGGTTATTTGACGGTGGAAAAAGGTTCTGTTTGTGTAAACGGAGTAAGTTTGACTGTCTGTAACTCGGAAGATGCGGGTTTCCAAGTAGCTATTATACCTTATACTTATGAATATACCAATTTTCATCAAATAAAACCGGGGACGGTGGTTAACCTTGAATTTGATATAATAGGAAAATACATCAGCAAACTAAATAAATACAACAATGAGTAATTTTCTGAAACTGGTAAATTACAGACAAAGTGATCGATCTTTTGATCCGAACAGGCCCATCGAGAAAGAAAAAATCGAAAGGATTTTAGAAGCAGCGCGATTAGCCCCTTCGGCATGCAATGCACAGCCCTGGCATTTTATTGTAGTAGATGATCCCGAACTTAAAAATGAAGTGGCCGATGCTACTTCCGAAAGAATATTGGGAATGAATCATTTTACAAAACAAGCACCCGTTCATATTATTATTGTAGAAGAGAAAGGAAATGTTTCTTCTTCTTTTGGAGGATGGGTAAAGAAAAAGCATTTTCCTCATATCGATATCGGAATCACTGCTGCTCATATTTGTTTAGCAGCGGAGGATGAAGGGCTGGGAAGTTGCATACTCGGTTGGTTCAATGAAGAGAAAATAAAAAAATTATTGCGTATCCCTACCAAGAGAAAAGTGGTGTTGGATATTGTGATCGGTTATTCCAAACAAGATAAAAGGGATAAGAAACGAAAAGAGATTCATGAGATAGTTTCCTATAATACATACAATTACGGATCGTAGCGTTTGTCGAGATCTTTCTATTCTCCGATTTTCCTTCTTTTTTAGTTAAAAAACGTTTTGAATGAAAACAAATTACCCTTTCAATTTGTTTTATGATTGGGAGAGTTATATGTTATGTTTAACCGTTTTAAGGGGAATAGCCATGATATCGAATCTAAAAAATGCAGAAAATTTATTGCCTTCTTTATTCAATGATTTTTGGAACTATCATTCTGCAAGTTCTTACACAGAAGGCAGGGCTCCGGCAATAAGTATTGCTGAAACAGAAGGAGGATTCATTGTTCGAATTATGGATCCGATATTAAGAGTGGAAGATATCCGAATTAAAGCAGTTCGCAATAAGTTGGAGATTTCCGCAAAGAAAGAAATGAGACGTACGGAAAAAGATAAATTCATTCGTAAAGAAATTGAGCATACTTCTTTTTTCTTTCGAAGTTTTACTCTTTCTCAGGAAGTCGATGGAGAGAAGATCAGTCTTACTCAAGGAGACGGTCTGATTCAAATCAATCTTTCCAAAAAAGAAAAAAAGAATGACGCTCCTTATTCCTATTTCTATTGAGAATAGTTGAAAAGGCAGATTAGTAATAACCCGAATAGATTTCTTTA
>DAIQOU010000746.1:0-2075 GCA_036787725.1 Bacteroidales bacterium | reverse complement strand
TTTAGAGAATTTAGTACTTGGCAGGTAAATTCCGCCACCTGCGACTACCATCATGGACCATTTCCCATTCAACGGTCTCAAATGGTTAAGACTTAACCCTAAATTCATGATTTCATCAATCACCATCGGTTCGACGAAGTTTTTATTATTAAGCTTTGCATAGGCTCCTCCCGCACTGAGGGACCACATCGAAGCACGATTGTTCTCGTTTAGTTTCATGGACAAAGGAATATGAATACCTCCCCGATAAACGATTGCCGATCCTTTACTATTGCCGACTTTTTCATCCGTATCACCCTCTGTCATACGATAGCTTGAAGTACCAAAATACTCGGTTTTAAACATGATTTGTGCTTGAATACCTGAACAAACAACGGTTATAAACCATAAAAACAATACCTTTTTCATCCTGATTCTGAGATTTTTTAGAAAATATTGACATTTGCTTTCAAAATTCCTTCATTCAGCCCTTTCAACAAAATATTTTTGACAAACGGTCATTTGCTTTTGACAAACGATACTCTACCGGACAATTAATACGTTAACTTTGCAAAATGGGAATAAAAAGTTACATAAAAGACAATTATTCAACTGTCGGATTATGGATAATGCTGTTTTTTGTAATATGGATACAAGTACTCCCGCAAACCCATTCCGTATTGGAAGCCACTCTATTTGTCATATGCCTGATCTCTTCGGCTTTCCCTTTTACCACCTACCTGAGTGAAAACTTGCTCCAAAAAGCAATAAAAGAGAAAAAAGCCAACGTTTTCATATTTCAATTTCTCTTGTTTTCAATAATCATCGGCTCCATTTTTGTTGCTTTTTTACATCTCTTTTCTTTTTTTGAAAAAAAAGGAATCTTTCCTCTTTCCGAATATTTTAATATGGATGTTCCTTTATCCATGCTGTTTGTACCCATATCGGCTGGCATAGCCATTAATGCCTGCATCTGCGGTATACGATTCTTCGAAGAAAATACCAAACTGAAAAAGACATTGCTCGAATACCAATTACGAACGCTTCAACATCAGTTTACTCCCCATTTTATGTTCAATGTATTAAATCACATTCATGTCTTAATGCAAAGCGATGTGGAATTAGCCTCTTCTTTGTTAATCGATTATTCCGAAATATTACGTTATCAATTATATAATGGAGAAAAAAACAAAGTGTGTCTAAAACAAGAAGTCCAATTTCTGAAAGACTTTATTGCGGTTGAAAAATTAAGATGGGACGATAAATTAACCGTAACAAGCCAATGGGAAATAAAAGACGAAGAAAAGGAAATACCCTCCCTGCTATTTATTACTTTTATAGAAAATGCATTTAAATATGTATCCCGTTCGAACCTTGAAAAAGGATTTATCGATATTACATTTGAACAAAAAGAGGATTCGATCCGGTTTTCCATTGAAAATTCAAAATCAATGATAGACAATAAGACCTGTCAATCTCACGGGTTAGGTTTGAAAAATATAAAAGAACGATTGCATATTCTATATTATAATAAACACGATCTGTCTATTAAAGAAACAAATACCGCCTTCCGGGTAAAACTTATACTTAATCTGTAATTTATGAGCGAAATCATATCAAAGCCTCGGGAATCTTATAAATTAAAATGTCTGATTGTTGATGATGAATCGATAGCCATTAAAGGAATTATTAATTATATCCGTAAATTGGAGTTTCTGGAGCCGGCATTTTCCTGTTCTTCCGCCCTCGAAGCGGCCGATATTCTAACGAAGAATGAAATTGACCTGATGTTTCTGGATATTAATATGCCTTATCTTAACGGAATGGAATTCTTGGAATCATTAGAAAAAGCACCCTTAACGATTATTACTACAGCCTATTCCGAATATGCATTGGATGGATTCAGGCTGCATGTTGTCGATTATTTATTAAAGCCTTTTTCTTTTCAACGGTTTTTTCAAGCCGTTCAAAAAGCATCCGACCTGTTCCAATCCAAGTGCTTGCTTCAACAGAATGAAAGCGAAAAAACGACCGATATTTATATTCGCCAAGGAGACTCCTTTCTCAAAATAAATCGGGAAGATATTTTATATGTA
>DAIQOU010000225.1:3753-7364 GCA_036787725.1 Bacteroidales bacterium | reverse complement strand
AATAAAAATATAATTGATTTGAAATCAGGTTAATAAAAATAAATAATTATTTAGGTCGGGAGTATTGTCTGTGTAGGATGTATTCTATAATATAGGAAAGATATAAAAGAAATGAAAAATTACATTTCACAAATTATAAATATGTTCTACAAGAATAATTATTCTTCTGATACGAAAAAGAAGTTTTATTCTTGGCTATTGAATAAAGAACATAGAAAGGAAAAAGAGATTTCTCTTTTTGAATACTGGAATTCATTGGAGGTAGATTCCGACCAACAGGCAATTAAATCCTTGGAAAAAGTGAAAAATACGTTGGGTCTCCACCGGAAAAGATCCCTTTTCTATCGTCCGTTCTTGCGGGTTGCAGCTGTGATGGTTCCATTATTGGTATTGGGAGTTGGAGGTTATTTATTTTTCGCAACTCAGCCTCGACAGGATTGGGTAGAGATTTCCGTACCGTATGGGGAACGCAAACATGTGTTGTTGCCTGATGGTTCGGAAGCTTGGGTGAATGCCGGTTCTTTACTTCAATATGCCGACCCTTTCAGAGAGGAAGAGAGACTTATTCGTTTGAACGGAGAAGCTTATTTCTCGGTAAAGAAAGGACTTCCCGGCTCTTTTGTTGTAGAAACAAAGCATTTTTCCGTTAAAGCGTTGGGCACTCAATTTAATGTAGAGGCTTATGACAATGAGGAGAGAAGTAAGGCAACATTGAATGCCGGAAAGATACAGATTCATACAATAAAAAACGAGAATTTTATATTAGATCCCAATCAGCAATTAATCTATAATGCTCAAATCGGTCGGGCAAATGTCATTTCGACCCTTGCTGAAAATGTTTCCGGATGGAAAGAGGGTGTTCTTATTTTTCAAAATGCATCTTTTCCGGAAATCATACAGACGCTTGAAAGGCATTTCAATATTACATTTAAAGTTACCGGTTCATTTGAAGATCGTTATTCCGTGAAATTTTCGGATAATGAAAGTTCAAAGCAAGTGATAAATATATTAAGTGATGTAATGGGATTCTCTTATACGATTTCCGGGAACAAAGTGAGAATAAGACAAAAATAATCAATTCAAAAAATAAATTGCCTATGCAAAAAAGGAACCGGAAAGGGCTGAATCAATTTCCGGTTCTGAAATGTTAATGACTTCGCAACTGTAAAACTAAAGTATTAACTATACAAATATAAGACATAATATGAGGTTTTGAGTAATAAAACCTCTTTTATTAAATTAATTTCCAATAACGAATGACAAAAAAAACATATATTCTGTTCCTTTTTTTATTTTTAGTAACTAATTTATGGGCGTTAGAACGAAAGATTACTGTTAGCGGAACGGTCACGGATAGTGAAAACGGGGAAGACTTGATTGGTGCTTTCATCTCTGTTTCCGGCACCAATGTGAGAGCAACTACGAATGAGTACGGATTTTATTCACTCACTCTTCCTCGGGGCAGTTATACCTTGAACGTTGTTTATATAAGCTATAAAAGTCAATCTCTTTCTGTGGAATTGTCCGGAGACCAAAAAATAAATTTTGCATTGAAGCCCAGTACCAATGAGTTGGAAGAAGTGGTTGTTTCAGCAGAACGTAAAAATGCCAATGTGTCTAAACCGGAAATGAGTGTGGAAAGACTTTCTTCCAAAACCATTAAAGCGATTCCGGCATTGATGGGAGAAGTGGATGTTATCAAAGCCATTCAGTTGTTGCCGGGAGTACAGGCTGCTGCAGAAGGAACTTCCGGATTCAGTGTGAGAGGAGGCGGACATGATCAGAACTTGATCTTATTGGATGAAGCGACGGTTTATAATGCTTCTCACCTGATGGGATTTTTTTCTGTTTTTAATAATGATGCAGTTCATGATGTAAAACTCTACAAAGGAGATATTCCCGCCACTTTTGGAGGCAGATTGTCTTCATTGATGGATATTAGAACTAAAAACGGTAATAATCAACGATTGAGCGGAACGGGTGGAGTCGGATTGATATCCAGTCGATTGACTTTGGAAGGCCCGGTGACGGACCGAGCCACTTTTTTGGTGGCGGGAAGACGTACTTATGCCGATTTATTTCTTAAACTGGCAAGTGATAAAGACCTCCGTCAATCAAGCCTTTATTTTTATGATTTGAATTTGAAGTTCAATTACCGTATTGATGATAATAACCGTATTTTTGTGGCCGGCTATTTAGGAAAAGATAATTTTTCCACTAATTTTGCCGGAATGAATTTCGGAAATAAAACATTTACGGTACGTTGGAATCATATATTTTCTCCTCGTTTATTTTCTAATTTCACACTTATCGGAAGTATTTATGATTATTACCTGAAGACTGATTTTGCCGAAAATATGGATCAGGATTGGAAATCTCAACTGCAGGATTACGGAGTAAAGGGAGACTTTACTTACAATCTCAATGCCCGGAATAATTTGAAATTCGGATATAACTATATTTTTCATAATTTTATCCTTGGAAAAGGGGGAGGTGTAGGAGAAAACTCCATCGTTACCAGAATCTCTTTCCCGAAAGAATATGCTGCCGAACAAGCAATGTATGTTTCGAATGAAACTTCTGTCGGAGAAAAATTAACATTAAAGTACGGATTGAGATATGGTATCTTCCAAAATATCAGTAATGGAGAAGAAGTGAATTATTTGGATAATTATGAGGTGGCGTATTCTAAAAAATATAAAAAAGGAAAGATTTACAAAACGCAAGGTCGGTTGGAGCCCAGGTTTGGAGCTTTATTTCAGTTTAATGACGAGCATTCCTTGAAAACGAGCTATTCCCGTACGGCTCAATATATCCAAGTAGCGTCCAATTCTTCTGCCGGATCTCCTTTGGATGTTTGGTTTCAAGCTTCTCAAAATATAAAACCTCAACTTTGCGATCAGTTTGCATTCGGATATTTTCGCAATTTTTCAAATAATGATTATGAGGCTTCGGCCGAAGTATATTATAAAGATATGAAGAATGTAGTTGATTTTAAAGATCATGCACAACTTGTTTTCAATAAAGACTTGGAGCAGGAAGTCCGTTTTGGAAAAGGATATTCATACGGTTTGGAATTAATGTTGCGTAAAAATACCGGGCGATTGAGCGGCTGGCTCAGCTATACTTGGTCGAGAAGTTGGCGGAAAGTAGATGAAGTCTACAATGAATCATGGTATCGTTCTCCTTACGATCGACCTCATAATGTTTCTGTCGTTCTTAATTATGAATTAAATCCGAAATGGACACTTTCCTCCAATTGGGTGTATACAACCGGGACACCGGTCACCTACCCCACGGGAAGATACCTGATGGAAAATAAATATGTTCCGATTTATTCGGGAAGGAATGAATATCGTTATCCGGCTTACCATCGGTTGGATTTGTCTGCGACATGTAAATTGTCTAAACCTGAAAGCAAAGTCAAAACAGAATTGAACTTCTCCGTGTATAATGCTTATGGACGAAAGAATCCCTGGACCATTTTCTTCCAACAAGAGGATAACAATCCCGATGTATTGTATGGAGAAATGTTGTACTTATTTTCTTTTGTTCCTTCTGTAACGTTAAATTTCACTTTTTAATTATTGTTGATAATTATGAGATTATTT
>DAIQOU010000225.1:0-3653 GCA_036787725.1 Bacteroidales bacterium | reverse complement strand
GTAATGGCCGGTGTTGAAGGAAATACTTATTCTTTAACTGTAGTGGTGGATTTTGATGAAGATGGCATACCGGAGGAATACAAGGCAAGTTCTTTATTGCCCTATACAATTCAACCCGATTCTATTCAAATACGTCCGTCTTCTTCATTTGATGATTTTTTGGAAGTGTTGTTATATGGTCAGTTGTTTGAGGAAGGGATAAATTATTACAGTATTCATGTGGCAGCTAATCAGAAAGTGTTGAATGATTCGCTACATGGCTTCATGATTGTCGATGACGAGTATTTGGGACGAGACATCACTCGTGGAGTGGCGTGTTTTTATTTTGATCCTACTGAAGATGAAACGTTGGTATATGCAGGCGATACTATTAAATTGAGATTAGATGTGTTGACAAAAGAATTTGCGGAACATATAAATAAAGCGCAAGAAGAGATCAGTGGATCCATCCCTATTTTTAGCGGCCCGCCTGCTAATATTGGAACCAATATCAAAAAGACAGATCCGAATAATACTGTTCCCTTGGTTGGTTTTTTCTCGGCATATGGAGGACGGAGTGTTTCTACCATCGTGACGGAAAAGGATGTGGAACGGTTTAAATATTAAAAATAGAAGAGAAATAATCCATATGATTTAAAAGGAAAGGCCGTATACAGTTAAAGGATTAATCTTTGTACGGTTTGTAATTGAGTTCGGTACCGGGCCGAACTCAATTTTTTTATGGTTTTTGGAACGGTTAGGATACAGTTGATCCGAATTATATCAAAAAAACGTTGGATTGATATACGGGAGTTCGTAAAAAGTTTAATTTTGAAAACTTCTTTGTCTGTTTCTTAATAATGTTTATATTTGATACACGATATAGGACGATTGTATGAAAAACTATGTTTATTTTTCCGGTATATTGTTACTCTCCTTTTTATCCCTTACTGTGTGGGGACAAAACTATACATTTCGGGGAATAAATATGGGTAACGGCCTTTCCGATCTGCTCGTAAATGT
The DNA here is from genome assembly GCA_036787725.1 of Bacteroidales bacterium. Taxonomy (GTDB): domain Bacteria; phylum Bacteroidota; class Bacteroidia; order Bacteroidales; family Azobacteroidaceae; genus DAIQOU01. Next base: position 2,651 of record DAIQOU010000225.1, on the reverse strand, counting down.
AATTTATAAAGGGACCGATGGTTTTATTTGGCTGGGAACCGATAATTGTCTTGATCGTTTTGACGGTATAACTATCAAACATTATCCTTTTGAAGGAACGGACGGGAAACGAAAAAGGGTGAATGCGATTGCGGAAGGACCGGAGAATGTATTGTGGATAGGTAATAATGCGGGACTATGGAAGTTGGCTCGTCATTCGGAACTTCCGGAACGAATGTTTAAAAACACCATAGATTTTCCTGTCTATACACTCTATTTTGATAATTCGGGGACATTGTTTATCGGAACGGAAAAAGGACTTTTTATCTTAGAAAATAATGAACTGAAACACATTCTTCTCGACCGGAATTCTTTTGCTCCTGCAAACAGAATAAAAGGAATTTATTACGAAAACGCTCGTTCTGTATGGCTTGCTACTGCTAACGGACTATATAAATATAATGGTGAAAATAAAGATATATTGTCTTTTCATTCTTTTTTGGGACTTTCGGGAGAAAACTCTTTTCGAAACATTGCCGCGATAAATCACACTCTTTATTTGGGAACGGAAAATCAGGGAATATTTTCTTTTGATATAGAAACAAGTACTTTCTCTCGTTTTGTAGATGTGGGAAGTAAGATCATATCTTCTTTATCTGCTGACGGAAAAGATATGTTATATGTGGGTACGGATGGTAACGGAGTCCATTTTGTATCTCAATCCGAAAAAAAGATCATTCGTTCGTTTATTCATGATGTACAAGATAAGTCATCCATTCGTTCCAATTCGGTTTATTCCTTATTGGTCGATAAAGAAGGTATTGTGTGGGTAGGCTTTTACCAAGCCGGTTTTGATTACAGTATGTATCAAAACGGACTTTTTCGGGTGTATGCGATGCCGCCTTATTTTGATAGCATGAACCTTACCGTACGTTCATTTTGTATCAATGGAAAGGAGAAAATGATTGGCACCCGCGATGGTTTGTATTATATAAATGAAGAAACTGATCGGGTAAAGCTTTTTCAAAAGCCGGAGTTAAGATCCAATTTAATTCTTTCTGTTTTTTATTATAAAGGAAAATATTACATCGGAACCTATGGAGGAGGCATTTCCATCATTGATTCTCAGACCCTTCAGGTGGAAAGTGTCAATGCACATGACGCTGTTTTTCGTACAGGTCATATTTTTTGTTTTAGAAAAGATGCTTCGAATAACTTATGGATAGGAACATCGGATGGCGTTTTTGCGTACAACGGCGATTTTGAAACGATTCGCCGGTTTGATCATACTAATTCCCAGATGCCGGAAGGAAATGTATACGATGTCTTTTTTGATTCCATGGGAAAAGGCTGGATTTGTACGGACAATGGACTTTCTATCTATGACCCGACAACGGGAAGCATGCGTTCGAACCTTTTTCCGGAAGGCTTTTTTCATAAGGAGAAAATAAGAATCGTATACGAGGATAAGGAAAAGAATCTTTATTTTTTGTCGGATAGGGGAGGATTGTTTACTTCCGATTTGACTATGTCCCGGTTTGAAAGTTTTCCTATTCATCCTACTTTACACGGAAATTCTTACACTACCATCTTGCAGGACGACGAAGGGTGGTTTTGGTTGGGAAGTGATGCCGGGATGATTCGTATGAAATTTGGAGATGAAAATTTTTATACCTTTAATTTTAGCGACGGCATACCGGATCCTATTTTTATGTATCCTTCTTATAAAGAAGAGAAAGGTTCTTTATGGTTCAGCAATAATAAAGGATTGGTTTTCGTGGACCCTTCCCGGTTAGATAGTATCAAGCGAAGCCCGTATGAAATAATAGTAACCGAAATCAGATTGAAAGGGGTTCCTGTAACTCGGGAAAGATGGGTGACAAAATCTGATTTGTTGACTTTGAAAAAGGAGGAAAATAATATTGGTTTTAGTTTTACCGACTTGTCTTATAGTGATCCGAATTCCATTATATATACTTATCGATTAGAAGGATTGGAAGATGAGTGGAATTATTTGTCCGGTGCAAATGAGGTAAATTATTACGATTTGAAACCCGGGAAGTATACGTTCCGTATTCGTGTGCCCGGTGATTTTCGGTCTGAAACTGTCGTTCATTTGAAAGTCGGTTCTTGGACGGTAGGCCGGTGGGGATGGCTGCTTGTTATTTTTATGGTTGGAGCGGCGGCGATTCTTTTTTATAAGTTTTACATTAAAAGAGTGAAGTCGGAGCAATCGACACCGGAAGAGAGTAGAGAAGAAATCGATTCTTCTGCCAGAGACGAAAAGTACAAAACAAGCAAGTTGAGTGAAAAAGAATGCAAAATGTTGGCTCAAAAGTTGAAAAAATATATGGAAGAAGAAAAACCGTATATTAATCAGGAGTTGAAAATCGGAGATTTGGCGCAGGCCATGAATACCTCTTCTTATGCACTTTCATATCTTTTTAATCAATATCTGGATCAATCTTATTATGATTATATCAACCACTACCGTATTTTAGAATTTAAGCAACTGGTAAATGATTCTCAATATGATCGTTATACGTTAAGTGCTTTGGCTGCCCTTTGCGGATTCAGTTCGCGAGCTTCCTTTTTCCGTTCTTTTAAGAAGGTAACGGGGATTACACCCAACGAATATATTCAAAGTCGCAAAGGATTAAATAAGTGATTTG
>DAIQOU010000224.1:0-7391 GCA_036787725.1 Bacteroidales bacterium | reverse complement strand
GTTCTCCTTAGTAATTCATAAATATTCTGTAGACCGATCAGATGTATTTCACTAAACAACATACAGACGCAAGTGAAAAGAGAGGTTTCCAAATGTAATTTTTCCGGATCTCAAATAATCAGTATTTTTACGGTTGAAACAAGAAAGGGTGTATTGCCATCAATACACACCCTGAATAAGTAAGTTAACTGCAATTAAAACACATCTAAATAAGATTGTAAAATAAAAATAAAATTTGAAGAACAAAATGAATACGGATTATAAGGTGGGCGACTTGATTTATGATGCGACTATTTATGATGGATTAAATACTTTCCTGTCTGATTTGCAATTTTACAAAAAGTGGTTGCCGAAAAATAAGGAGGCTGTAATACTTGAGCTTTGCTGCGGCACGGGCAGACTTACGATTCCAATTGCTAAGGATGGATACAATATTTGTGGAGTAGATTACACTTCATCGATGCTGGAACAAGCAAAGCTAAAAGCTTCCGAAGCAGGAGTAGAGATTAAGTTCGTTGAAGCAGATATCAGAACATTAAACTTGCAAGAAAAATTCGATCTTATTTTTATTCCATTTAATTCAATCCATCATTTATATAAAAATGACGATTTATTTAAGGCATTGAATGTGGTTAAAAATCACCTTAAAAACGGAGGTTTATTTCTGTTGGATTGTTTTAATCCGAATATTCAATATATAGTTGAAAGTGAAAAAGAAGAGAAGGAAATTGCTGCATATACCACTGACGATGGAAGAGAAGTATTGATAAAACAGACCATGCGATATGAAAATAAAACTCAGATTAATCGCATAGAATGGCATTATTTTATCAACGGAGAATTCAATTCTATACAAAACTTGGATATGAGAATGTTTTTCCCTCAAGAATTGGATTTCTATCTGGAATGGGCCGGATTTAATGTTATTCACAAGTTTGGAGATTTTGAAGAAGAAGAATTTAACGATAATTCGGAAAAACAGATATACGTGTTGGCTTTTAATAATAAGTGATGTTGCCGATCTCAGGTTTAACTTAAAAACATTTGAATGTTTCCCGCGTGCAGACAAGAATGAAATTTTGTTTGCAGAATAACAATGAGATGTATTTTTAATTTTTATTCCGGCAGCTAATAAAAGCTTCTCCTAAAATTTGATTAATTGACTAAATAGGAGTATGTTTGTTTAATTGATTACTAACCGCAAAAAATAATCTTCTTCAACCGGAGGTACTTGCCATTTAATCCGGAAGTACTTCTGACTTTCACCGCAAGTACTTGCTGTCGCAACCGGAAGTACTTCCCACTCTTAAATTACTGCACCGGAAATGTTAAAATGTTGCCTTGGAAATGTTAAGATGTTGTGGTGACCGAATTAATTCAATGCATCTTGCCGAATAAATATAGAATGGTATCCGTCGAGAAATATCTTTGAGGGGTTTTGTAACCGTTCTCCGATTTTTCCGAGGGCATCTGCCTTTCAATTTTTCCTCTTTCGGAGAAAACCACCCCGCTCTTCCTCTACCTAAACATAAAATATTATATATTTGCATTTTACATGTTTTAATAAATAAAATGAATGGTTATGAAAAAGCGAATGAATGTTTTAGCAATTTCTTTATTATTAAGCGGTAGTATATTATTTTCTTCTTGCATGGGCTCCTTCAGTTTGTGGAACAAATTGTTGGCATGGAATGATACATTGGGCGACAAGTATGTGAATGAATTGGTCTTTTTGGCCTTATGGATTGTACCGGTATATGAATTAGCGATGTTGGCTGATGTGCTTGTTTTAAACTCGATCGAATTTTGGTCCGGGGAGAATCCCGTGGAAGCGAGTGTAAAAACAGTAAAAGGAAAAAACGATACATATATCGTAAAAACAGATAAGAACGGATATCATATCGAATCCGAGAATTCGGATGAAACAGTGGATTTCCGCTTTTCTCCCGAAGAAAAAACATGGAGTATTGAAGTGGAAGGAGAGAGTACCACTTTGTTAAGATTAATGGATGGAAATGAAGCAATCATGTATCTTCCCGACGGATCGGAAATGCTCGTTCCGCTGGATCAAGCCGGAGTATTGGCTTATAAGCAGGCCTTAATGACCCGGGCTTATTTTGCCTTCAAATAAAATTGTTTCTCTATAAAAAAATCGGTTTATTTCGTATTTATTGCCTGTATGATCATCGACTTCGGCCGGGGTCGGTATGGAAAAAGATAAATACGGAACAGACGGGAAGAGCCGGACATTCGGTAAAAGAGAATAACATTCGGAGAAACTGGAGTAGAATAATGGATAAAAAATACGAAGAAATGAAGAAAATATTTTTTCTAATGGTAGTGCTGCTTTCCGGTTTATTTGTTTCATGTAATAACAAACCGCAACCGGAGGATCAAGGAGGAAGCGAAAAAGAAGCAATCCTCCGGACGATCGAATTGTATATGGAAGGCAGCAGGCAAGCTGACAGCGGGATTACCGGCAAGGCTTTTGCGGAAGGGGCTACCCTCGCCGGTGTTCAAAACGGCCGGTTAAGCAATGTGCCGATCCGGGTATTATATGATCTGGTAGACAGTAAGGAACCCGGAACGGCTGCTTATACGTTGACTGCTTGCAGTGTGGAAAAAGACATTGCCATGGTCCGGATCGAGTCGCAGTTTGGAGATCATCGTTATACCGATATGTTTACGCTTGTTAAAGATGCGGGTGAATGGAAGATTATAAGTAAAGTATATCATCTCCACGAATAACCCAAGAACCGTACCGTAAAATTTATCCTGCCGGTCAAGTGAAAACGAGTCGAATTCTATTGTACCGGCAGGTCTTTTATTAATTATCTTCTGTTTTATTGATCACTTTGGGACGAAGCACCGAAAGTTGCAGGATGATGGCAACAACCACCACAATACTTAATAAAGCAAAATCTCGTCCCATATTTCCCGAATCGGCAGATTTTCCCAATACATTGGTTATGACGGCGCCGGCCGATATTCCCGCCAGATTCATCAGCCCGTAGCCCGTAGCCCGGTATCGGGGAGAAACAAACTGACATAGGATCGGCATACTGTTCACATCAAATATTCCAAATCCCAGTCCGAAACAAAGAGCGCCGGCAATAATGGTAAACAAATTATTTCCGAATCCCAACAGCATGAGGGCGGGAATGGTGAGGAATAATCCGATTACTCCTGTATAAATTCGTCCTTTAAGATTTCGTTGTACCCACTTGTCCGACAAAACCCCTCCAACCAATACCCCTACTAAGGAAGCCATGGCAATGGTAATGGTAGACATGGGGCCCGCTTGTTGCATATCGATGTTTAAACTGCTTGAAAATAGAGTGGGCAGCCAATTTTTGGTGGCCCATCCCGGTAAACTGGGAGCCGAAAAATAGAATAGAATTACCCAGAATGATATATTTCCGAATAGAATCCCCAATCCTTTGGCCATTGCACTTAATTCATGTTTGACGGATTTTTGTCGGTCGGGTTGTATTGCATAGGCTTTATGTTCTTTCAAAAACAATATCAATATTACACTGTATACCATTCCGATCATCCCGAAAGTATGAAAAGTGGCTTGCCAGGAAAAACTGCTTGCCACTACCGCTCCGAAACCTCCCAATGCTTGTCCCAAATAAATGCCGGTAGTATGTACTCCTACGGCTATGGATCTTGTTTTTCCCTGATGGTAATCGGCAATCAATGATAATCCTGCCGGAATATAAAATGCTTCACTGATCCCCATAACAGCCCTTAATATATACAATTGATCGAAAGTCGTGGCATACCCCATGAGTAATGTAACGGTTGACCACGTAAACAGACTTCCTACAATCAGCCATTTTCGATTGAGGCGGTCGGCGATAATTCCCGAGATCGGGCTCATTAAGGCATAAATCCAAAGAAAAATAGCCATTAATCTTCCGAAGTTGGCTGCCGATACCAGTTCCTCTATATCTGTCATCATGGCCGGCCGCATGGTAGAAAGCATTTGACGATCCATGTAATTGAGCAGCGCCACGACCCAAAGCATGGCTACCACCAACCAGGGATATGTTTTTGCGTTTTTCATAGGTTATTTTTTTTCTCCGAATTCGGTTTGCTGTAATTCTACCTCATTCAGTTCTTTTCGTTTTTCTTCTTCCGTTAATTGTCTTTTATAGGAGTCGACCCCGGTTCTGAAGGAAGAACTTCGAGGACGATCCGTATAAACAAGCGTATGTTTTGACGGAATGCTTTCCAATTCAATGCTTGCCGGAGTGGGGGCATGCTCTCCTTCAAAAAGTACCCGAGCGTTAACCTTAATCTTTCCGGGCGTTAAAGTGGAACGAATCAGTACGGGTGCCGATCCGAATTCCACGGTACGGGGATTTGCTCCAATATAAGCATCTCCGATGATTTCGCCTTCCCCTTCAACAGAAAACAGAATTTGTTCTTTCGCCAATCGCCTGATATTCCCATTATCGTCAGTTACTTCACAAATAATGGGAATAAAATCCGATCCGTTTGCAATCAGCGGCTGTCCTTCATTATCTGTAGATAGTTTTAACTTTACAGATCTTCTGGATGGCATTTTCTTTGTACGACATACCACTTCTCCGTTGATTAATCCTTCCGCCACAAATGAAACCTTTTCCGGTTTCTTCTCTACGTAAGGGTAAATACGCATCTTGTTGAAGTCGAATACATTTTTAAATGTAATTGGAGGATGAGGCATATCAAAAGAGGATCGAGGAGCTTCTTGCATCAAGGTGTCGGTTTCGTATACGATCAATCTTACTTGTTCGCAATTGGTAAATACCGTTACGTCCGTACTTGAAAAAGGAGATATTTCATGTGCGATAAATACCATGGGGCCTGTTTCTGCCAACGGATGCGTGAGATCGGCATCTGCTTGGCTCTTAAACATGTAGTAAGAATACTTCGGTTGTCGGAAAGCATCCATTATACCTCCCCAGTACGGATCGGGATGATATCCTCTTTGGTGGTCGAACGGATGCCAAAGAGCTCCTCCGATAAACTGAGGGTTGGGATTATACATCTCATTATAGGCGGAAGCTAATTGCAATGCTTGAATTAGCTGAGGTCCTTCTCCCCAACTTCTGGAAGCTCGGTTATTTGTGTTATGAGCATACCAGTCATCTACATTTTCACCAAATTCCCGGGTGAAAATACATTGATTGAAATTTCCCGTATCTTTAGGCCAGCCATATACGACTTCGTAATTTTCGGCGACTCCGGCCGAATGGTGATCTGCCACACAGGCCGATCCGGGAAATTCTTCGCGGGTAATTTGTTGAGCTTTCAAGGCAAACTCCAACGGAAACCTTGTCTCGTTCAGGATCGGTTCCCACATCAATACACATGGATGATTGCGGTCCCGACGAATCATATTTCGGATATCATCATACACCAATTCAGCAAAGTTCGGATCTTTATTCCAATATTGCCAGCCCGGAGTGGCGACAATAACAAACAATCCCAGTTCATCGCAAGCATCCATAAAAGACGGATCTTGAGGATAGTGAGCCACACGGATGATTCGGCAACCGGCATCCCGCAATTTTTTGGCATCTCTCCAATGTTGACTGTTGGGGACCGCATTGCCTACATAAGCATAATCCTGATGTCGGTTTCCTCCGATCAGTTTATTTTCATGTTTTCCGTTTAACCAAAATCCGTCTTGCCCTCTGAATTCAAACTCTCTTAATCCTATACGGGTAATCCCTCCGTCTTGCGGGACTTTCCCCACAATAATTTTTGTTTCTACCCGGTATAAATAAGGATCATCGGGATGCCAAAGCCGGGGATTGGAGATTACTATCTTTTGTTCGGTTTGTTTTGAAATTCCCGGGGCCAATTGAATTTTGGATTGTACAGTTTTTACTATTCTTCCTTGACTGTCTGTCAGTTTATTCTCAACAATGACAGGTTGTGATTGATTTGTCTCATTAATGACATCCGACAGGATAATGATTTCCGCTTGATTTTTGGTTGCTTTTTTTGTTTGAATAAAGACGCCTCCTCCGGCTGTTTTTTTTGCTGAGTTGGGATCCGTAAGGTGTATTTTGGAAGTAGCGATCATCCACACATCCCGGTATATTCCGCCGTGATAAGTAAAATCCAGGGTAGTTTGTTTTTTCCCCGGCGGATAACTTTTATCATCGGAATTGTCCGTTAATACGGCAATGACACACGTATCACCGGGGTTTATTCCGAGGGAAGTCAATTCTACCGAAAAAGGAAGATAGCCACCGAGGTGTTCCGTTGCTTTTTTTCCGTTTACGAACACGGAAGACTTTCCCATAGAAGCTTCAAAGTAGATATTAATTCGTTTTCCCTTGAGCGATTTATCGATGGTGAAGTGTTTTCTGTACCAAGCCGGACCCTGATAATTACGGCTGCCGCTTCCTTCTGCCGGCATTAGTTGTACCGTGTGAGGAGTGGATACGACTTCCCATTGCGAATCATCGTATTCCGGTTTTTCTGCATTCGGAATATTGCCTCGTTTAAATTTCCATCCGACATTGAAATCGAATACTTCCCGGCCCGATCCTTTCAAATCATAAAGTCCGGCAATTGAAAAGTCCGGTTGGATATTTTTCTCTGCGAGAAGCGATTGAAAAGCAGTTATAAAAAATAGAAAGATAAAAAAGAAGAAGAATCGTATCATGATTATAAATAAATTAAAGAGAGTTTCGAAGAATCAATCTCGTAGGAACGTAAGTTTGTATTTTATTTCTCATTTTAATGTATTCCGCCGCTAATTTTCCCATTTGTTTAAAGTCAGTAGAAATCACGGAGATTCCGTCTTCAATGACTTCCAGCATGGGAGCATCGTTAAAAGTGATTAACCCGATGTCCTTGCCTAATTTCAAACCTTTTTGTCGGCAGATTTTAACTGCTTGTATCATATCCAAATGCCGTGCACACAGATAAGCAGTTCCGGGAAGGACGTCTGAATGTTGCAGATCCCGGGAGAGTATGTGATAATTGAAATGATTATCTTCACAGAATTTTTCAAAATAAGGGATACAACTTTTAGGATGTTCTGATTTGGAATGAAAGGCAAAACAAATCCGGTTATATTTCTTCAATGCCTCCAATCCGGAAGTGAGACAATCGTATAATGTAGTATCAAAGCCTTGACATACATACGAAAATTTGTCTTTCTTGAATTTCCCCAAGTCAATAAGCAATACCTTACTGTTGTCCAGCCGATCCAATATTTCGGAGTAAACATCATTTGTCAAATTGGTGACCAAATACAAATCATACCTGCCTAAACTGTCTAAGATGATGTTTTTAAAGGCTCTTTTATTGTAATGATGAAAAAAAAGATCCGGCTTGTATTTCAGAGGAAGATTGGCAATCAATTCTTTATAAAAATC
>DAIQOU010000745.1:0-2084 GCA_036787725.1 Bacteroidales bacterium | reverse complement strand
GTCTTTTTTAATTGTTAAAGAAATTAGAACTTAAGCTTATCTCTTCCAATCAGCATTTCGCATGTCACCTGTTTTATTAAATGCATTATGAAATGCAAAAGATACTTCCAAACATTGAGGTGTATGTCCTTTCACTCCCAATTTCAAATAGTCATTCAACTTTTTCTTGTACTCCGGATGAACACAATTTTCAATTATGCATTCGGCTCGTTGAATCGGAGACAATCCTCTTAAATCGGCAACTCCGCACTCTGTTATTAATATTTTTACAGAATGCTCGCTATGATCAAGATGGGAAACCATAGGTACAATAGCACTTATCTTTCCATCCTTTGCAGTTGAAGGGGTTGTAAAAATGGAAAGATAAGCATTCCGGGTAAAATCTCCGGATCCTCCTATACCATTCATCATTTTGGTTCCAACTACATGTGTAGAATTGATATTTCCAAAAATGTCCGCTTCCAAAGCAGTATTGATGGTAATCAATCCCAATCGGCGTACTACTTCCGGATTATTCGAAATTTCTTGCGGCCGAAGTACTATTTTTTGCTTATAGACATCTAAATTATCATAAACTTCTTTAAGAGCCTCGGAACTCAATGTCAAAGAACATCCGCTGGCAAATTTAACCCGATCGCTCTTCATTAAACTAATTACAGCATCCTGAATCACTTCCGTATAAACTTCAAACGCCGGTATTTCTTTATTATTGCCCATGGCTTCCAATACGGCATTGGCCACATTACCCACTCCCGATTGTATAGGTAAGAAAGATGCCGGAATACGACCCGCTTTCATTTCCGAAGTCAAAAAGTCGGAAACATTTTCTCCAATACGATTGGTAATTTCATCAGTAGGAGTAAAAGCACCTATTTCATTAGGCAAATCGGTTTGAACCACTCCGACTATTTTTTTCGGATCTACTTGAATATACGGCACCCCGATACGATCGCTTGGCTTATAAATCGGTATCTCTCTGCGCAACGGCGGATCTTGAGGCTCATAAATATCATGAATACCGCACAACTGTTTCGGATGATATTTATTCAGTTCAATTATTATTTTATCGGCCAAGTGAGCAACAGTAGGAGCTATCCCCACAGCTGAAGTTAAAATAATTTTTCCGTCTTCTGTTACATCACAAGCTTCCAAAACCGCCACATTAGGCTGGGGTAAAAATCCATAACGCAAATACTGTTGCAATTCGGAAAGATGAAGATCAAAATAATGGGCTTCACGCAGATTTAATTCGGCACGCAAATCCTTATTGGATTGATAAGGTGATCGGAATTTAACGGCATGCACCCGAGCCAGACATCCATCAATGGAATCTCCGGTAGAGGCTCCTGTAAATATACCTATCTTAAACGGTTTTCCTGCCGCATGCAATTCTTCCGCCCGTTTTGCCAATGCTTTTGTTACAGCTTTGGGGCATCCGGCTGCAGTAAAACCGCTGAATCCGATTACATCATTATTATTTATAAGACTTGCAGCTTCTTCCGCCGAAATAAAATTAAAACTCATGATATTATTTATACTTGTTAAAATTAAAAATATTATTAATCCATTTTCTTGTTTTCTCTCGATGCAAAGGTAAACAAAGAAAATTAAAAATACTTTTTTTGGAAGATTTCGGAATAGATTATTGCTTTTTTCAACTCATCCCCGTTACTCAAATCAATTATTTGTTCCGAAACGATCTCTTCCGGATTATACTCCATCTCTAAGTTTTCCGATCTTTCCACATAAAAAGGATGTTCTTCTCTTTTTATACTGTTATAATTATGGTTATACTTTTCTTTTTTCTCTGTAGCAGGATCGGTATCTTCAAAATAGGCCGGTACTTCAAAATCATTGAATCCTTCGGATGCAACCTCCTCCTTGTTGCGTTTTTTTTTCTTCTTCCCGCCAATAAAGGAAAAGAAAAAAGACAAAGCAATTATTAATAAAGGAATATATTCTTTCAACTGATCCATAATAAATATTTATTTTTGCACTTCAAATATACAAAGAATAAATAACAATGAAAATAAGTTTCGATTATTTTAAAAACATTAGGGATGACTTCTCAGCCACCCCTAACC
>DAIQOU010000223.1:0-7405 GCA_036787725.1 Bacteroidales bacterium | reverse complement strand
AAGAAATAATAAGAGGCCTTAAAATAGAACTCCGCAAAACTGTTTGGGAAAATTTATTTTTACAATCTTACTTGAATGTACTTGAACAACAAGAGCGCTCTTATATCCAATTGACGGAATCCTATAAAACACAAACGGAAAAAGGAAATATTCCTAAAACCGAATACCTCCGAATACGTTCGCTGTGGCTTGAATTGCAACACGAAATCATGGAAACAACCGGCGCTTTGAACGAACAACAAAAATTACTTAAAATCTTATTATGCTCCGATCCCGGTTTATTTATTGAAATTAAAGAATCCGAATCGGAACCCGTTCCTCCCGATCGATTGTCGCGAGAACGACTGCCGGAACTGGCCCGAGAATCCCGTCCGGACATTAAGTCGGCTCTCCTTCGATCGGATTATTACACCAAAGCCCTTGATTACGAAAAAGCCCAACGGATTCCGGACCTGTCTTTTAATATTACCTATGATCGTTTTGGCGGAGTATGGAAAGATTTTATCGGATTCGGCATCAGTATGGATCTTCCTTTTTTCAACCGCAATCAAGGAAATATCAAATCTGCCCGGATTGCTGCAGAACAAAGCCGATATACAGCCTTACATCAACAAAATCAATCAGAACAGGAAATAACGGAAGCGTATGATAATTATGTTGCCGCCTTTTCTTTCTGGCAAAAAATAACAAAAGAAGATCTTTTCGGAGAGCCGGATCAACTACTGGCCGGATATACAAAAAATCTAATGAATCGAAATGTGGGGCTACTGGAATTTATTGACTTTATGGAGGCATATAAAACCAATAAGCAGATATTGTTTGCTGCAAAAAAAAGGATGAATATCTCGTTTGATGAACTTCAATACAGTGTTGGAACCGAATTAAAATAAATTTAAAAATAATCATGATAAAAAAACAACACGTCTTAGGCATAATCCTTCCGGCGCTTTCTATTTTGGCCTGTTCCGATCGTCCGGAAGAAAAAAAGGATCCGGAAAAGATACATCCGACTTTTCTGCAAGGAATAAAAACAGTAAAAGCCGCTGTTACAGAACAAGAAGAAGAGATCATTTTGACAGGAAAAGTAGAATACGATCCGGAAAAAGTGATACGCTATACCCCTTTGATTAGCGGAATAGTAGAACAAACTTATTTTTTTCAAGGAGAAAAAGTGATCAAAGGACAAACATTAATGGACATTAAAAGTGCGGAACCCGGTATACTTCAAGCTGAAAAAAAAGCGTTGAAATTAGAAATCGAAGCGCTCAAACGGGAACTGCAAAGTGCAGAAGAAATGTATAAAGATGACATGCTGTCGGAAAAAGAATTATTGGAGGCGAAAGCGAAACTGAACCGAGCCGAATCGGAATCTGACCGCATACAAACCTCTTTAGCTCTTATCGGAACTGAAAAAAGTGCGGGCGTTTTTTCTATAAAAGCTCCCATTGACGGATATATTATAAGTAAAAACACATCTGACGGAAGTCCTTTCTCCGCAGGAGGAGAGGCGCTTTTTACTATCGCCGACTTAAGCAGTGTATGGATTATGGGAAATGTATATGCCGGATATCTCCCCTTTGTAAAAGAAGGGATGGAAGTTATTGTCAACACATTATCTTATCCGGACGAAGTTTTCCGGGGGAAAATCGATGCGTTGGCCCACATATTTGATCCGGAGGAAAAAGTACTTAAAGCCCGGATCATTATGCCCAATAAAGAGTTGAAATTAAAACCCGAAATGTCGGTATTGATTTCCTTAAAAGGCAATCGGGGAAATCATTCTGTTGCAATACCTACCAATGCCATGATTTTTGATAATGACCAATACCATGCCATCGTAGAGAAATCACCGGGAACGTATGAAATAAGAGAAATTCTTTCTTCCGGTCATGCCGGAAATCAAACTTATATCCTGTCCGGAATAGAAGAAGGAGAACTGATTGTAGTGAAAGATCAACTGTTTATTTATTCCGGATTAAAAGACAACGATTTTAATTAATCTCCCTTATTTTTTCCATTACAGAACAAAAGAAATGCACAAATTTGTAGAAAACATAATTGGTTTTGCGCTGCGAAACCATGTATTGATTCTTTTTTTAACCGTATTGTTATTCATCGGAGGGTTGGTATGTTATTTTCAAACTCCGATAGAAGCTTATCCGGATGTCACCAATACACGGGTACGCATCATTACGCAATGGCCCGGGAGAGGTGCGGAAGAAGTAGAAAAATTCATTACCTTACCGATTATGAAAGTGATGAATACCATTCCGGGAAAAACAGATGTACGTTCCACTTCCTTATTCGGGCTTTCGGTCGTAACCGTTATTTTTGAAGACGGTGTGGATGATTTCTATGCGCAACAATATGCATCCAACCGGATGCAAGACTTGGATCTGCCTGAAGGCGCCGAACGCTCGATTGAGCCGCCTTCCGGAGCCACGGGAGAAATATTTCGCTATGTATTAAAAAGCGAACTGCCGGTACGGGAAGTTTCGGCCATAAACGAATGGGTAGTACAACGCGAATTGTTATCCGTTCCGGGAATTGCTTCCATCGTGGGTTTCGGAGGAGAAGAAAAAATAGTAGAAATAAAGGTAAACCCTTCAGAACTGCAGAACTATGACTTATCTCCTTTGGAAGTATACGAAGCCATTTCCCGAAGTAATGTAAACGTGGGCGGAGATATTATTCAAAAAGGAAGTCAGGCTTATGTGGTACGGGGAATCGGATTACTGGAAAGTGTCCGGGACATTGAAAATATTCTGATCGAAGTAAAGGGAGGTACCCCCATCCGCGTAAAGCATGTAGCAAAAGTCGGCATTTCATCCAAACCGAGACTTGGCCAAGTCGGATTGGATGAAGAAGATGATCTGATTCAAGGAATTGTAATCATGCTGCGCGGGCAAAACGCCAATGAAGTAATTAAAAATCTGAAAGAAAAAATCGAAGAACTCAACACCCGCATTCTTCCGGAAGAAATAAAAATAGAACCGTTTTTGGATCGGACAACACTGGTCGACGCAACCGTTAATACCGTAATTAAAAATTTATTGGAAGGTATTATTCTGGTTTCCATTGTCGTTTTCATCTTTCTGTTCAATTGGAGAACGACTTTTATCGTAGCCACCGTAATCCCCTTATCCTTCTTATTCGCCATCATAATGTTACGGATTCAAGGTCTGCCGGCCAACCTTATTTCTATGGGAGCATTGGATTTCGGATTGTTATTGGAAGGCACACTGGTAATAGTAGAGGTTGTGTTCGTGGCTATGGAGAAGCGTTCCTCCCGTTTGGGTGAAAAATTTACTTCAAGCGCCAAAAGAGGATTGATAAAGAAAAGCGCCGGAAGTGTAGCTTCTCATATTTTCTTTGCACAAATCATTTTGGTGGTAGCCTTATTCCCGATTTTTTCTTTTCAAAAAGTAGAAGGAAAAATGTTCTCTCCGTTGGCTTTCACGTTAGGGTATGCTTTATTGGGATCATTGATTCTTTCATTAACCTATGTACCGGTCATGTGCTGGGTATTATTAAAAAAACCGGTAAAAGAGAAAACGAATGCAATCAATCGTTTTTTCACCTCCGGATTATATAAAGTGTATGAATTCAGCTCCCGATACAGAAAAGGCACGATTTTTACATGTTGCCTGTTATTAGTTATCTGTATGATACGTTTTTATTTCTGGGGTACCGAATTTATTCCCGGCATGAACGAAGGAGCCATCTACATACGAGCTACCTTACCCAACAGCATTAATTTGGATGAATCGGTACGGCTTACGAAGGAAATGAAACAAAAACTACTTACATTCGACGAAATAGGTTTTGTTCTTTCCCAAACCGGAAGGCCCAATGACGGAACAGATCCTACCGGATTTTTCAACATTGAATTTCATTCCCAATTAAGACCGGAAAAAGAGTGGAAACGAAACATAAAAAAAGAAGAACTCATTGCAGAAATAAAAGACTCATTAGATATTTATCCGGGAGTAATTTTCGGTTTTTCTCAACCCATTCAAGATAATGTGGAAGAATATGTAGCCGGGGTAAAAAGTTCTCTCGTTATCAAAATCTTCGGAAACGATCTTTTTCAACTGGAAGAGTTGGCTGATCAAACAGCCGCTATTATTAAAGACATTCGAGGTGTCGAGGATTTGAATATCTTTCGAAGTATCGGACTTCCGGAACTTCAAATCAAACCGGACGAAACCCGAATGGCTCGCCATGCCGTATCTGTAGCCGACGTGCAAGCGGTAATCGAAATGGCCATCGGAGGAAAAGCAGCCACCAAATTCTACGAAGGAGAACGAACATTCGATGTTTCTGTCCGATTCAAAAAAGAATTCAGGGATAATGAAGACAAAATAGGAAACATACTGATTCCTACCATGGACGGAAAACACGTCCCCTTAAAAGAAATTTCCGATATTCATTTCATTACCGGACCGACATTCATTTACAGGGAGGGAAGCAGTCGATACATAGGAGTCGGGTTCAGCATCCGGAACCGGGATTTAGGCTCCACCATTGCAGAAGCACGTAAAAAAGTGGAAGCTAACGTTCATCTAAATCCGGAAAACAAAATGGTATGGGCGGGAGAATTTGAAAGCCAACAACGAGCCACTCAACGATTAACAGTAATCATTCCGATTGTCTTATTGTTGATTCTTTTCCTTCTTTATATGAACTTCGGAACAGTAAAAGATACACTTATTGCTGCCGGAACCATACCTTACGCTTTTATCGGCGGATTTATTTCTTTATGGTTAACCGGTACGGTATTCGGTATCTCTGCAGGCATCGGATTCATTATTTTGTTTGGGATCAATGCAGTAAACAGCATACTTCTCATTGTTTTAATGAAAGAACGAATGCAACATTCCCGAAATCTACGATTAGCGATCGACGATGCTGTCAGCAATCGGATTCGTCCGGTATTGATGATTGCATTGATGGGATCCATGGGATTACTGCCGGCCGCTCTTTCCAACGGAATGGGATCTGAAATACAAAAACCCCTGGCAATTATGATCGTGGGTGGTGTTCTTATTTGTATGTTATTGTCTTTTACGGTATTGCCCCAAGTTTTTTACTTCGCTTACCGAAGAGACAAAAAATTAAAACAAAAGGAGGAGTAATCCCGTCGATTAACTATTTTTATATCGAAAATAAACGATATGGACTTATTACTGATAGAAGATAACGAACGCATCAGTGAATTCATGGTCAAAGGCCTTGAAGAAAGCGGATTTTCGGTTGTATTGGCAAACAACGGAACAGAAGCCCGCAGTTTAATCAACAACGAAAAATGGGATTTGATATTACTTGATATTATGCTGCCGGATATAGATGGTATGGAAATATTGCAATATATTCGATATAAAAAAATAAATACACCGATTTTAGTAGTCAGTGCACTGAATGAGGCCGACGATAAAGTGAAAGCGTTGGACTATGGAGCTGATGATTACCTTTCAAAACCATTCCATTTTAAAGAATTGGTTGCACGGATCCGTGCTCTGACCAGACGTTCCAGAATGGAATACAATGATCCGCCGGAGATATTGCAATGCCGGGATCTCATACTCTATGTGGAAAGACATCGCGTGACAAGAGCCGAAAAAGAGATAAAACTCACTTTACAAGAATTCAAACTTTTAAAATTATTGATGGAAAACAAGGATCGTATATTATCCCGTACCCGCATATTAAATACGGTATGGGGAATCAATTATGATACCAATACCAACATTGTGGATGTATATATTTCTTATCTGCGAAATAAGATTGACTTACCCGGATATTCCAAACTCATTGAGACAGTGAAAGGTCGAGGATACATGATTCAATCGGAAGAAAATTAAAAGATTTGTGGACATTTATATTCTATCGGTATGAAAATACAAACTCGTTTAAGTATTCTTACTTCTCTTCTTTTTGCCATTGTATTTATATTTATGTCCGTATTGATATACACTTTATTCAGTCAACGCGCCGAAGGGTCTGTATACCGAGAACTTAAAAAAACATCCTACATTACGGCATTCTTTTTTCTGGAAGAAGACGAACTAAATAAAAATGAGTTTGAAAGCATAAAAAGCCAGTTTGAAGAATTTGTTCCCAACACTTATTATCAGGTCTACGATCAATCCGGAAATCTGAAATTCGGAACCTTTTCAAGGGATATAACACCTGAATTGTTAAATGAAATTTCGAAAAAAAAAGAACTCTCTTTCAAGACCGAAGATTTCTTATGTTACGGCATTTTCTACGAAGACAATCAAGGGAATTTTATCATCATCACCAAAGAGAAAAAGGATGTTTTGAGAGAACAATTGAATGAATTGATCCGGATACTGATCTCTTGTTTCATCGTGGGGACAGCAACTGTTGTCCTGCTCTGCAGGAGAATTGCCAAGATCGCTTACCGGCCGTTCAGCAAGATCATAGAACGGGTAAAAAATTTATCCATTAAAGAGTCGGAACCACAAATAGAATCACCGGGTACTTCCGACGAATTACAAGATCTGACCGAAACATTTAACGAATTATTAAGCAAAATATCGGAAACATTCATTATTCAAAAAAACTTTGTCAGTTATATTTCTCATGAATTCAGAACTCCGTTAACCTCCATGCAAGGAAATCTGGAAGTTTTTTCCATCAAAGAACGAAGCCCTGCAGAATATCAACATTTAGCAACAAATCTACTGGGACAAATAAAGCAATTGGAAGAAATGTTGGATACCTTACTTGTTTTATCAGACCTGCGTAAAGATACCGATATAAATTACCGGTTACGAATCGATGAATTAATTTGGGATATTATCGATAAATTATCAGGAAAATATCCCAACTCTAAAACAGTGGTACACTTGGAGATTGCCTCAGATCGTGAAGAATTATTGTATGTATCAGGTAATTCTACTCAGCTTTTTATGGCTTTGTTCAATTTAATTGAAAATGCCGTAAAATACTCTTCCGGACAAAATGTGGATATTCATATTTTCGAAAAAGAACACAAGCTTCATATGTCAATTAAAGACAACGGAATCGGAATTCCCCCGGAACAGATCGAAAATATCAATAAACCGTTTTTCCGCGCTGACAACACTGCCGGAATTCGGGGAAACGGACTCGGCCTTTCCATCTCTTTTCGCATGTTGGAACACAATAAAATTCAATACACAATAAAATCGAAAGAAGGTTATGGAACCACAATTCTGCTGATATTTAAAACTTAAACCGATGAGGTTGTCTCAAAAGGCTAAAGGTTCTTTGAATAAGTTTCGGAGTGTAAGTCCTCTCTCAGAAAACCGGAAGGGGTTGAACCTGCTTGGGGATTCTTTTAGTCGAGGCGTCTCACTGCCCCGATTTACACCGAGGTTATGCACATTTTACCCCT
>DAIQOU010000222.1:0-7454 GCA_036787725.1 Bacteroidales bacterium | reverse complement strand
TTCCATATATTTTTAATAATTTGCATAATACAACTATATCTCTTTTATTTTTAGAATGACACATTCAAGCCAAATACAAACATCCGAGTAGGAGGATACCAGTCTCCTGTTTCGGGGTCATAGCCTTTATAAGGTGTTATGCAGAAGAGATTAGAAGCAGTAGTATATACACGAAGATTGCTTAATTTTAGATCTTTCACCATTTTATAAGGGAAAGTATAAGCAAGGCTCAATGTAGATAATCGTAAAAAAGAAGCATCTTGTACCGAATGATCCATTTGGCTTGCCGAAAATGTATTGTAAGATTTTGTATCATCAGCCGGATCATTAAAGATGGGTTTGGGAAATTTAGCGCCGGTATTTTCCGGGCTCCAACGGTCTCTCAGATCAACCGAAGCGATGCTTCTTCCATTGCTTGTTATCAACGACTCATAATAAGGACTTAATTTCTTGCCTCCACACGAATAATTGAATACTGCATTTAAGGTTATCCCTTTGTAAGTAAAATCCGTAGAAAAACCACCGTAAAATTTCGGATCCGGAGAACCGACAATTATACGATCCCTGTCATCAATAACTTTATTTCCGTCTACATCCAACGGATACAAATCTCCGGGATTCACATCACGACCCGCAAAATCAATCTGACTCAAACGATCCATATCTACCGCTTGTGCAATTCCTCCGGTCTTCCATATATAGATCGTATTTCTGGATTCACCTATAAAAAGATTTCCTTCTTTTTCGAGATTCCGGTCATCATTTATCTTATATATAGCATCGTTGTCTCCATATAATTGAGTAACCTTATTTCTATCCGCAGAAATATTTGCCGATACATTCCATTGAAAATCATTTGTTTCTATAATTCTTGCATCCACAGAGAATTCAATACCTTTATTCTCAATTGCACCAATATTTTCAACAGCTTCTTTAAATCCGGATGTCAAAGGCAAGGAACGAGTCATTAATAAATCTTTATTTTTAATATAAAATGCATCAGCTGAAAAACGGATTCGATTATCTAAAAATGCCATATCAACACCGACATTTACTTGCCTTTGCGACTCCCAAGTAATGTTTTTAGTTCCGCGTCTCCCCTTAGGTACATATGTAATTTTATCTCCATCTACTTTGGGTTCATAAAGAGTCAGAAATGCAAAATCATCAATATTTTGATTTCCCACCAATCCATACCCGGCGCGTATTTTCAGTTGATCAAAAATAGTTTGGTCTTTCATGAAATTTTCTTCTGTCATATTCCATGAAGCTGAAAAAGAAGGAAATAATCCCCATTGATTGCCTTTAGCAAATTTAGATGACCCGTCATAACGCGCTGTTGCCGTTAAATAATATTTATTGGCATAATTGTAATTGGCACGCAATACATAAGACATTAGGCTGGAAGTTGTAAAATCCGAACCGATTGAGCGTTCATTGAGTTTGTAAGATGCACCGATATTGTAATACGAAAACTCATCTGTTCCGAATCCTTTACCTGTTGCAGTAGTATAATCCCGATCCACTTGAGTAGTACTTGTACTGAATAATCCATTGATTCGGTGATCACCGAAAGATGCATCATAAGATACCGAATTATCCCATTGCCAAGTCATACGATAATCCCGGTTATGTTCGGCCAGTCCATCCTGAGAATAACGAACGGATTCCTGAATATCTTTCGGAATATATTTGAAACGAGCTTCTTCCAGATAATCAATTGCGAATGTTGTACGAATATTCAATCCTTTAATCGGATTGATATTCAAAAAATTAGAAGAAACAAACCTATTTCGTCTGCGATCGTAATCTATCTGCAAGGTACGTATCGGATTAAAATAATTTTGATCGGGAAAACCTCCGTAATTCAACACATAAATATCCGGATCGACCGGTAACATCGGATTGGCTCCCCGAGCCTTGTCATATACATTATCATTCTCAAATATTTCGGATTGACTACGAGTGAATGAGGAATTGGTTCCCACTTTCAACCAAGGTTTGATTAAATGATCTGCATTGATACGGCCCGAATACTTTTTATCGCTCAAATTCTTAACCATTCCTTTTTTGTCGGCATATCCGAAACTCAAATAATAAGATCCTCTATCCGTTCCTCCGGCAAAACTCACATTGTGATTTTGTTCCATACCGGTACGAGTAACCTCATCCAACCAATCGGAATTAAAATTGTTTTTATAAGAATCGAATTCATAAGGTGCAAATACATAGCCTCCCTCTTCTTTTCCCGTATAAGGATTCATTACTCGGTTATTATAAAAATTTTGTATTTCCGCTTCACTTGCATTCGGATAACGTGCCTTAAACGAATTCATTGCCGCATCCAATCGTAATTCAAACAAATCTTTTGTTCCCATGGTCTTGGGGAGTTTTGCATCTGTTTGGAATCCAAACCAACCGTCGTAACTGACTTTTCCTTCCCCGGTACGTCCTTTCTTTGTAGTTACCAATACTACTCCATTGGAAGCTCGGGATCCATATAATGCTGTAGCGGAAGCGTCCTTTAGAATCTGAATCGATTCAACATCGTTCAAATTAATGGAATTGAATCCTCCGCCAAAATTATCCATTACCAACCCATCCACCACATAGATAGGGTCTGTACTCGTATTGATCGTGTTAATACCGCGAATTTTAATTGACGCATCATCTCCCGGTTTGGCAGCATTGGAGATAAAAACACCCGCAACCCGCCCCTGCAAGGCCTGATTGATATTCGTTACCGGTTTTTCTTCCAGCACTTTCGAACTGACACTTGAAACTGCACCTGTCAGATCGCTTTTTTTCATAATTGTCCCTACCACTACCACTTCATCCAAATCCTGTGAAAGACTCTCCATCAGTACATTTATTTCCTTTTGGTTACTTACTTTCACCTCTTGAGGTTTACAACCAATATAGCGAAACAACAATGTTTCACCCGGGGCAGCAGAAATCGTATAATTTCCGTCCAAGTCCGAAAGTGTACTTCGGTTAGTTCCTTTTACTACTACGCTTACCCCGATTAAGGTTTCGGAATTGGAAGCGTCCATTATTGTTCCGCTGATTGTTCCGTTTTGAGCCACCAATCCGGTACAGCAAAACAACAGCGAAATAAACCAAATCAATTTGTTTCTTTTCATAATCGATTATTAATTTAGAGTAAAAAAAAGGCCTATGCATAATTTTCATTACGCTCAGTTCTTTCTTAAAAAAATGATTTAAAAGATTAATATTCAGTATCTAAATTCACATAAATCAAGACTGTTTCAAATATATTTTCATGGCTGTTCCTCCACCGCCGGCCATTAAAACCGGCAACTTTGTTTGTGTATTAATTTGTTTGGTTTCATAGATATATTGGTCTGCATATAAATTGGCATCGGGACTGTCTCTATAAATATCAACCGTGTATTCTTTACCGGAAGGTAAAAATGAAAAATCAATTATCACTTCCCGGGCCTTCCAATTGGTCATCCCTCCAACATACCATGTATTATTTTTCTGTTTAGCCAAAACTGCATATTCTCCCACTTTTGCGTCCAATGCGATCGTACTGTCAAAAGTGACGGGAACATCCGATAAAAATTTCATTATATCCGGTTCTTTCTCATATTCCGAAGGAGAATCGCAAAGCATAGCCAAGTATTGATCAAAAACTACAAACATGGCCAGTTCGTGGCAACGTGTTCCCTGAGCCAAAGGTAATCCCGGATCTACAGGCTTGAACAGTTGAGGAGATCGATTTCTCATGGCCCCCGGAGTATAATCCAACGGCCCGCATAACATACGCGTAAACGGTACCAGCAAATGATGTTGAGGATTTGCCGTTAAATCCCACTTGGAACATTCGGCTCCACGCACTGCTTCAAAATTAACAATGTTGGGATAGGTACGCAGCAATCCTGTCGGCTTGCTGCAACCGTGGAAATTGATCATTAACTTATATTCGGCAGCTTTAGAGGCAATATTTTCATACCAATTCATCGCCGGTTGATCATCTCGATCGAAGAAATCCACTTTTAGTCCTACCGCACCCCAATCCTTTAACATTTGCATATACCGGTCTACAGTACTATCGGTAAGGGCAGTGGCAACACACCATAAAAAAACTCCGACATCTTTACTCTTTCCGTAATCAATGATTTCTTTCACATCTGTTTTGGGATTCACTTTAGACAAATCAAATATATTTGACCAACCGGCATCGATCATTAAATACTCCAACTTGTATTTTGAAGCAAAATCAATATACCGTTTATATAATTCCGTATTTCGATTGTCCATACCCGAAGGAATATCTTCTCCCGGAAGCATGGCATCATGCCACCATTCCCAAGCCGCCTTTCCCGGTTTAATCCATGAAACATCCTCCGGTACTTGAGGTTTAGCCAGTTTGTAAACCAATTCATTTGTTAACAGTGATTTGTCATCATCCGTAACCATAATAATCCTCCAGGGAAATTCCCTCTTTCCGGAGGTTTGTGCAATATACCCTTTGCGGGTTTGTACCACCGAAACAAAGTTTCCCCAGCTTCCCAAAGCAACACTATCCGGATAGGGTGCAAAATTTCCGGTAAAACCGATTCCTTCTTTTACCAAATACATGCCCGGATAATCCCTGACATCCGACTCGGCCACCACCACCTTTACACCGTCCGGCATGGAATACAAGACCGGTGTAATTGCTTTTTTTCCGACAGGAACAGATGAAATATCGGCATAATCGATATACATCAATTCCCAAGAAGTATAATTTCCGGTTTCGGGATACACTACAGCTGCGTTTTTATCCGCAATATTAAAAGCAACCTCTTCATTTTCCACTATAATTTCACCCTCCATGCCTGTTATCCACCGGTAAGCGACCCCTTCATCATATGCTCTCAGTATAAGTGAAATATCTTCTTCAAACTCAATAATTGTTTCATTATAATGATTGGAGAGCGATTTGAATTTGCCGTATAGAGGTTCAATGGTTTCTTGTACCGAATTATATTGAACATTTTTTATCCGAGCGTGCTCGGTAAGCATCTTATCTCTTACTCTCAAACCGATGGGAGATAAGGAAACCACTTCTTTCCCATTGAATAAAACCTTATATCTTATGGAATCTTCCGCTTCAACCACCATTTTTAACTTTGAATTTGGAGAAACGGCTTCCGGATTATTACTCTTTTTACAGCCTGCAAAAAGAGTAATAATGGCTAGTAGCATTAAAATTCTCATAAACGTTGTTATATACCAGTAAGCTGTAAAACTACACTTTCATATTCATTATACATCGCAAATGTAAGTCCTACGGTCATCAAGTAATCTCCGCTGAAAACCTTATCGTTATAAACCGAAGTTCTTGACCAATCGGGAGATACTCTGTTTATTTCCCGGATGGAATACATCTTATTCGGGTCAAGACCTTGCAGGTAAATCGTCTCTGTATTTGATTTTATTTCTTTTCTTACCAAAAAATTAAAAACAACAGCTTCTTTTTTGTCCTCGGAAACATACGAATACACTACACGGTTACTCTCATAAGGAGAAAGAATTCGATATAAATCTCCCCAAAGGACGGTTTTCCGGATTTCCTTATATGTTTTGATTGCGTTTTTAGAAAACTCTTTTTCTTGTTCCGTCATTTGTACCGGTTGTAAATCCATCCCCAACTTGGCAGCCATAGCTATATCAAAGCGATATTTCAAAGGAGTTTCCCTTCCCGAAATATGATTTGGAGATACGGACACATGACTGGCAAGCCCTATTGTAGGAAAAAAGTACTGGCAACCCCATTGAGTAAATATGCGTTGTAACGGATCATTATTATCGCTTATCCAATATTCATCAAAATACTTCATGGTTCCGTAGTCAATACGTCCGCCCCCGCCCGAGCAAGCCATAAATGTTACATCCGGGTATTTTTGATTAACTTTCTGCATAATCTCCAGCAATGCCCGGCTGTAGTCGATCCATAAATGCGATTGTTTATCGGCAGGTAAATAAGATGACCCCGGATTGCCGACAAATCGATTGCAATCCCATTTAACATAGTCAATTCCCGGATTTTGAGAAAGAATATTATCTACTGTGTTATAAACAAATTCCTTCACTTTGGGATTGCTTAAATCCAAAATCAATTGATTTCGTTGGGGAGTTCTTTCCCGATAAGGTTGAGCAATCACCCAATCCGGATGTTTCTCATATAATTCACTCTTAGGATTTACCATTTCCGGTTCTATCCAGATTCCAAATTTCAATCCTCTTTTTTTACACTCGGTAATTAAATAAGGAATTCCGTTAGGCAGTTTTTGGAGATTGGTTTGCCAGTCGCCTAATCCTTGGGTATCGCTGTTACGAGGAAATTTATTTCCAAACCAACCGTCATCCAACAAAAAAAGTTCGAAGCCCATCTTGGAAGCATCATCAATAATCTTAGTTAATTTTCCTTCATCAAAATCAAAATAAGTAGCTTCCCAATTATTTAGCAAGATACTTCTTTCTTTATCTCCGTTTTTAATACCGTATTTACGAGCCCACCGATGAAAATTACGGGTCATTTTTCCGGTACCTTCATTACTGTAGGTATATAAAAGGGCGGGTGTTTGGAATGTCTCATTCTTTTCAAGAGTATAACTTGAAGCAAATGGATTTGCACCCGATAAAACACGCAATTTCCGATCATTATTTACTTCAAAACAAAATTGGAAATTACCCGGCCATGCCAATGTTCCTCCTATAATTTCGCCATGCGACTCTTTCGCAGGGTCATTCAACGATAATATAAAACAGGGATGGGTGTATTGATTACTTCTGACTCCCAATTTAGAATCGATGATTTTAATTCCGGAAGTCAGTTTTTGTTCGGCAATATTCATTTCTTCCGACCAATCTCCATAAAATTGACTGACATAGTAGTCTTTCGCATAAAACGACAGATCCGAAGAGGCAAAATTATCCAGTACCACAGCCTTTTTTTCGGCATTTCTTATCTCAATCCATTGTTCTATAATATCTTCTTTTTGGTAAGCATTATAATGTAAATCAACATATAAATCATAATGATCATCTTTCAGCGAAATAACCGTATGAACGATATTATCCTCTTTTGAGTTTGTTGTTGAAGATAAATATTTCAGTTCCGTAGAAGTATTTCCGTCATTATGAGTTACTTTTAAAGCCGGTTCGAATACATGATTGGTACCGTAAGTCGAATAACCGGAAAAGGTTCTCAACGGGATGGATTCCAATTCTGAAAGATTCTTTACAGACTTTCCAAAATATATTTGTTCCAAGCGGTTATTGTCTGTTACAGAATATAGTAAACATGTATTTTCTGTGGTGATACGAATAAAATTGGTTGCGTTCATCGAGCCGGTAAAGGCAATTAAGAAAAGTATAATAAACAGTTTAATTTTCATGACATATCCGAATTTAGGTTATTCAATATAATTACATTGCAA
>DAIQOU010000744.1:0-2100 GCA_036787725.1 Bacteroidales bacterium | reverse complement strand
TAAGGAACCGGGGTATAGAATATCAATACAATCCGGTTTTATCCTGATTTTTATAGTATGAAAGCCGTGAGCAAAAGTTGCCCCAAAGAGCATCACCGGGATGCGGTTTCTATATGACCTTTTAAAATAAAATTATGTACATATGAAAGTCGTTTTAAAAACCTTCTTTTTGTTGTGTGCCCTAATCTGCCTGTTGTGTTTTCCGTGGGCTTTCCTTCCTTGGAAGATTACGGAAGAAGTGGTAAACATGCAGAATGAAATTCCGATCGGTTCCGGTGATCTTGCTGTTTTTTTGTATCGTTTCCAATGCTTATTTTTTATCTTCTTTGCCATTTATTTTTTGATATTATGCTTCAAAACAAGAAAGTATAAGCCGATCATAGCCATCGGTTCTTTTTTAATTATGGGTATGGGAGTATATATGTATTGGTTGAAAGGAGTTTCCGGGTTGAATAATCTTTCTTCCGCGCTGGAGCCGGTGATCTGGATAACGGGAGGGACGGGAATATGGCTGTTGAACAGGTTCGGTATCAGATCATCGGAGAAACCGGTGCGATCCGTTCCCGGTGATTTCGAGGTAGTATTGCTTCGGGTTATAGCCGTAATGATGGCGGGAGCGTTATTATTTATTCCTTTCCTTTCGGAAGTAGCCGACCGGTTATCAAAGGATCTCGTATTGGCCCCGGTAGCAATATATGCCCTCGGGTTGATTCTTTCATTCTTGGGCTTTTCTTCAGTGATAGTCGGATATCTAAGTGATAAAACAACAACTTACAAGGAATTGTATTTGCTGGTAATTGGCGTTCTGTTGTTTTTTCCGGCTACGTTGTTTATATGGAATCTCTATTACCGTTTTTATAGTGTGGTCTTGGGAATAATCACCTTATTGCTGTTTTTTTGCGGCCTTTTGCTTCTATACAAGTATCGACAAAAATCAATAACTATTTAATAATTCTGTTATGTCTGAAAGTAATAAAATACACAAAGCAGTGGATGATGTGATCACTGCGGTACCGGGAAATTGGAAATTTGACCGGCAAGTAACCCAACAATTTGATTCTCACGTAAGGAAAAGCATTCCTCTTTATGATGAAATACAACAAATGGTAGTGGAAATAAGTGAATGGTTTATAAGAGACAACAGCATTGTTTACGACTTGGGATCCTCTACCGGAGAAACCATTTCTTTGTTGACTAAAAAACATGCGGAAAAAAAGAATGTCCGATATATAGGGGTGGAGGAGAGCATTTCCATGATAGAAGCGGCTCGAAAAAAATGTGCAACAGACAATATCCAATACCTTCATCAAAGTTTGGATGAAATCACGGAATTTCCCAATATTGATTTTGTCATGTCTTTATATACCTTACAATTTCTTCCGTTACGCAAACGAATTAAAGTGATGAAACGTATATACAACGGCTTGGCAGAAGGCGGAGCGTTCGTATTGGTGGAGAAAATCCGTGCCGAAAATTCGTTGTTCGAAGACTTGTGGCTGGATCTCTATTGGGATTTTAAACAACGACAAGGCCTCAACAGCGAGCAAGTAATCAATAAGACCCAAAGTTTGCGTGGAGTATTGATACCGCTTACCCTTTCCGAAAATTTAAAATTATTGAGAAGTATCGGTTTTGATTGTATCGATACTTTTGTGAAATGGCACAATTTTGTCGGTATCCTGGCTGTTAAAATGCCTTCCGATATAACTGCCGATTGGAAAGAGGAAGAGGCGGATTTTTTGTTTCCTGCAAAAAATAATTGATTAACCGGAAAAAGGAAAAGTAGTTATTCTTTTGTAAAACGCAGTAAATCATAAAATAAAAAAGATGTTTTCATTTAATAATGAATTTATTATTCAACTCATTTTAGCCGGTGTTTCTCTATTGGGATTGATTCCTTATTTTTTAGCTTATAAAATCGGAAGCGGTCGCAAAAAGACGGATTCTTTTCAATTACCGCTGACCTTATATTATATAAGTTCTTATCCTTCTTTTGTCTGGTATATTATGCCCCTGTTGGGGCAGCCCCGGTTATCGGGTGTATTTAATATTCAAGGTCAATCCCTTGCTTTTATCATTCCGTATATATTGGTTTGCGGT
>DAIQOU010000743.1:0-2100 GCA_036787725.1 Bacteroidales bacterium | reverse complement strand
TTAATTATGTCATTAAATTATGTAGTCACCAAACAGGTGTTCGGATTTGACGATAGCAATTCCGAAAAATTCGTCGCAAGACAAGTCACTTCAGGAAGTGTAGAGTTTAAAAAACTGTGTGCTCAAATCAGTCAGATCTGCGGAGCACACCGCGGAACCGTACAATTAGTCATCTCCGGTTTAATTGATGCAATGATCAATAATCTGGAAGACGGAAAAAGTGTCAAATTGGGAGAATTCGGATGTTTTCGTCCGGGCATCCGCGCCAAAGCTGCAGATAATGAAGAAGATGTTTCCGCAAACAGTATTTATCGACGAAAAATACATTTTACGCCGGGTACCTTGTTCAAGAATGCCATGAAAGATACGAGTATCACCCGATTCACAGCTCCTAAAACAGATTACACCGGAAACGGTTGATAAAACGCTAAGGGAAGAGAAGAAGAGAGGGTGCCTTCATGTAGAGGCACCCTCTGCTGTATTTATATTTTTCGAGCAGCAAAATTATCCGAACGGCTACCTTTTCGTTATCCTGTCTGCGGTAGAATTAAAAGCAAATTCCTCTTTTATTGAATTTCCTTACACTTGGATTTTTCATTTTTTTTATGCACATTTGCAAGATGACTCTTGAGTCTGTCCAAAGACTAACAATATAATGATTAAAGACCTCTACTATTCCTCAACCATACTGCTTGCAATCTTGCTGTTAGTCTTTGCTCTCCTATTTTTATGTATGCATATCTGTCGGTGCAACGAAATACCCAACTATCGGACCGCTTCCAAGTTGATGGCCGTTGCTTACCTCATCTTTGGATGTGCCAATTTTATGGAGTTCATCGGAAAACACACCGCAAAAGAAGCTGACGAAGCCCTTCTGTTCTGTTTGGCAACCTTAATCGTGGCGACCTCTCAAGCATTCTTATTTACTTACTCTTTAATTTTACTTATCAACACTTCTTATGTGACACCTCGACGAATCGTGAAAGAATTGATTCCCATTATAGCTTTTTCGGTAACTGCGGCAGTGGGGATGTTTATCTTACCCGAAATGTTTGTAAAAATTTTCGTTTATGTATTTACGCTTTTTTACATCCGGCAGTTAGTCCAATACACCCGTCTTTTTGTTACCCTTTATCGCCGGCGCCGACGAGAACTCGAGAATTTTTACTCCGGTCCGGAACCAAAACGTCTCGAATGGATTATCGTTTCTTTTTTTACCGCTTTGGGAGTAGGAATATCAGCTCTCGTGGTCAGTTTATTTCCTCATATACATATATATGTATCCCTGTTGTGTCAATGTATTTATATATCGGTTTACATCTATTTCGCCATCCGTTTTTTCAACTATGCTTTTATATTCAGGGATATTGAACAAACATTTATAAAGAATAAAAATGATAGTGAAATCAAAGATCGTGTACTGCCGATTTCAACCGCCTTACACCTGGAACAAAAGATAGGACAATGGATTGGTGATAAAGGATTCTTAAAAAACAATTTAACCCTTAACGATCTGGCACGTCAACTGGGCACAAACAACAAATATCTTTCCATATATATTAATAAAGAGAAGCACATGACATTTCGTGATTGGATCAACTCGCTCCGTATTCAAGAAGCCAAAACATTGCTCCTCGAAAATACCGATCTTTCGATAAAAGACATTTCTTTTGATGTCGGTTTCAGCAGCCATGCCTATTTCGGTAAACTGTTTCTGGAAAATACCGGTTTCACTCCTCAAACATGGCGCGCACGTAATCAAGCAAAAATGACAACCCTGTCGCTGTTTTTTTTACTATCATCCACCACTATTTATTTTCTGTAAAATCGACTACTATTTAACAATCATCTACCCCAAAAAAGGATGATAATATCATCCGACTTCCGTAAAAACTTTTCTGAAAACCGGGAATGTTTATCTGAAATGTTAAAGGGATTAAAGTTTTTCATCAACCAATCTTTACTATTATCCTTTGAACCCGGGAAGATATATCTAATCGATTATCAATTCATTACAAGCTGTCGCTTTCAGAACTTTTTTTGTCGTATTTATTAAAAACATGAACTTTCTCGAAAATTCTTAATTTTTATATCTTTTCG
>DAIQOU010000221.1:0-7467 GCA_036787725.1 Bacteroidales bacterium | reverse complement strand
GTTCCTAAAATAATAGTCGACCAAAAAATGACGGCAAATTCTTTTATTGAAATTATTTTACTTATCTAAAAGTTTATTTATGAAGCATTTACTTTTACTTTTGGCATTTGTCATGCTTGGATATTCTATGGCATCTGCACAATCAAGGTCAATTACGGGAACGGTTTTTGACGAGGATGGAAATACGTTGCCGGGAGCAACGGTAAGAATTGCGGGAACGCAAACAGCCACTGTAACCGATGTGGATGGAAAGTTTTCCATTCAGGCAGGAGCCAATGATAAGGCATTGACTATTTCGTTTATTGGGATGAAGAATAAAGAGGTTCCGATTACTGCCAATATGACCGTGACGTTGAATTATGAGAGTAATTTGTTGGAAGAAGTGGTTTCGGTAGGTTATTACCAAAAGAAACAGGGAGCCATGACGGGATCGGTGGGCATTATAAAAGAGTCTGCCTTACAACAGCCGGTGGCCAATATTACTCAAATGTTGCAAGGGTCTACTCCCGGAGTAATTGCCGTATCCAACTCGGGAAAGCCCGGAGCGGCAGCCAATATCCAAATTCGAGGAGTCGGTTCTGTTAATTCCGGAACATCTCCGTTGTACATTGTAGATGGAGTTCCTGTCGGTTCTGCCGATTTTGCCATGCTTAACCCGGGGGATATCGATAAAATGAATGTATTGAAAGATGCTTCGGCAGTGGCTTTGTACGGTTCACGTGGAGCAAACGGAGTAGTGGTGGTTCAAACTAAAAGAGGTACAGCCGGACAAACGGTGGTGAAGTATAAAGGAGAATTCGGAACTTCCTCTTTATTGAAAGGAAATTTGGATATGATGAATACCCAAGAAAAATTGGCTTACGAAATAAAGGCCGGTTTGCTGAATCCCAATACGACTGCGGGTCAAGCCCTCATTGAGCAACGCTCTCGGTATAATTATAATCAGTTTGATGAAGTATTTGATAAACCCACCATGCAGAGTCATGAGATTTCTATCAATGGTGGAAATGATCGTACTAAATTTTATATCTCGGGAAGTTATTTTGACCAGGGAGGTATAATTGCACGCTCCGATTTCAGAAGGATGACGGGAGCCTTGAACTTGGATCATCAGGCAAACTCATGGTTGAAAGTGGGTACCAATTTGTTTTTGGGTCAGAATCGGGATGATTCTCCGGTAACCCCCGATTTGACGGATAGTTATGGCTGGAACGGAATGAATTTGGTGAATGTGGCTGTACGATTGAATCCTTATGAACCGTTGAAAGATGAAACCGGGAAATACGTCGAATTTCTGCCTACTTACGGAAGCCCCAATCCGTTGCGTCAAAATGAGTTGATGGATTTTCAAACAAAAAGATATAACCTGCGAAACCTGACTTATGTCGAAATCGAACCGTTGGAAGGACTTAAATGGAGAAGTTCGATCGGATTTTCATTAAACGAGGTTCGCCAACGACAATATGCCTCTCCGGAAGCGTATTGGGGCAGTTCCGTAAACGGATATGCAGTAAAGGATAACAATCTTTATTATAAGGTGATTCAAAATAATCAGGCCAATTACAGTAAAAAGATAGATAAACACACTTTTACGATCATGGCCGGTTCGGAAATTTTAAAAGAAAAAACGGAAACTTCTCGAATCATGGTAAAAAATGTTCGGCATCCTTATTTTACGGAGATAGGTCAGTTCCAGGAAATATACGATAATACCAACGGTTGGGGAGGCGGATATAGCGAACATTCCATGGCTTCATTTTATGGTATTGCCGGTTATGAGTTTGATTACAAATATTTTATTGACCTTAGTTTCCGTACCGACGGAGACTCCCGATTGTCTGCCGGAAATCAATGGCGACAATTTTGGTCGGTCGGTTTGCAATGGAATCTGAAAGAAGAATCGTTTCTGAAGGAAGTCGAATTATTATCTTCTGCTAAAATCAGGGGAAGTATTGGAACGCAAGGAAATTCCGATATCAGTGATTACATTGCGCGAGGATCTTATAATTTTAGCGGGTCTTATCTGGGCAATCCGGCTTCAATTCCCGGTAACATCGGAGACGATGAACTTACATGGGAGAAAACCACTTCTTATAACGTAGGGCTGGAAGCGGGAATCTTAAACAATCGATTCAGGGCTTCGGTCGATTTGTATAAAAGAACTACATCGGATATGTTTTATGAAGTGCCGGTATCGCTTACTTCCGGCTTTGCATCCCGCTTGCGTAATGCCGGAGAGATGTATAATAAAGGTATTGAGATCACATTGGGAGCAGACATTGTAAGAACTCGGGATCTGTATATCGGAATAGAAGGAAATGTTTCGTTGAATAAAAATGAGGTGACTAAACTTTATAACGATGTGGAAGAAATTATTAATTACGGAAATGCAACGATCTTAAAAGTGGGTGAATCTTATGGACAGTCGTATGTAACTCGTTGGGCCGGAGTGAATCCCGTCAATGGAGATCCGCTTTGGTATGATAAGGAGGGAAATATAACCAATCAATTTTCGGATGATGATGCCGTTATTTTGAAAGGAAAAAATATGTTGCCGAATAAAACGGCGGGATTGACTTTGACTGCGGATTATAAAGGCTTCGGATTGCATGCTCTATTTACTTCAGTATGGGATAAATGGGGCGCAAATACTACCCTGCGTTATATCGAGTTGGATGATGGTTTAAATGGGGCTCAATACAATCATACAAAACAGTCTATTGATTTTTGGACGAAACCCGGGGATGTTACCCGGTTCCCGCGCCTTGCTTCCGGAAGCAATCAATTTGATACCCGACTCATTGAAGATCAGAGTTTTCTAAGATTGAAAAATGTGACTGTATCTTATACTTTCAATAAAAAATGGTTAAATGCTTTGAAGGTATTACAAGGCGCCAGACTCTATGTGACCGGACAAAATCTGCTGACCTTCACGGACTACAGAGGCTTGGATCCCGAGGTAAGCGGAATATTTGATAGAGGAACTTATCCGGCTTCCCGTTCTTTTATTGCCGGAGTTGAATTAACATTTTAATTAAAAAAATCATGAAAAAAATATATTTGTTTTTTCTTTTGGCTGTTGGCTTTTTTTCATTCTCTTCGTGTGATGATTTTTTGGATAATGATCCTCCTTCCACGTTGCCGGATGATTTGGCTTTTGAAACATTGGAGGATTGCGAAGCGGCATTGAATGGGGCTTATCGGTGGCTATACAATTATGTAGTGATGTTTCCTGCTATATATGAAGTCATCTTGGATGATGTTACTGCGGCCGGTTGGAACGATGGCAGTTATGCTGAAGTTCGTAATTTCAGATGGAGCAGCGGAACGTGGGGAGCATCCGATTCTCCGTGGGGAGTTCATTATTCCGTGATTGCCCGGGTGAATAATTTATTGAAAGGCCTCGAAAAATTCGAAGATTCCGACCAAGTGAAGAAAATGAAGGGGGATGCTTATTTTTTAAGAGCAATGGCTCATTTTGAATTGTTGAGAACTTATGGTTACCGATACAATAGCGCTACAGCTTCTTCCGATCCCGGTATTCCTTATGTTTATGCCACTTCGTTGGGTAAAAAGGATCGGGAAACGGTGGCGAAAAATGTAGAACAAATTTTAGAGGATCTGGTATTGGCCGAGCAACATATGCAGCCTCGCGCTGCCAATGTGAAGGTGTATTATTTATCTGCAGATGCATTAGAGGCTTTCAGAACGCGTGTTTATTTGTATACCGGAAATTATAATGGGGTCATTACTTCGGCTGATAAATTGAATCATTATGCATTAACCGGAGACCCGGACCAATTTAATTCCATATGGCAAAATGATGCCGTATTGAAAGAAGTTATTTTTATGCCCGGTTTTTCTCTTTCGGAAGTAAATGCCGGTTTTTCTCTTTCGGAAGTGGTGTATATTAGAGATAAGAACCGGAATGGAAGAACCAGGGCCAATTTTCTTCCTTCTTCCGAAATCATGTCTTTATATGATAAAAATAATGATATTCGTTGGAAAGCTTATTTTACTGAAGACTTTCCCATGAGTACCGGAACGACGGATGATAACGAACCGTTGACGCTGGTAACCAAATTCCCCGGTAACCCGGCTTTAAGCACAACTGATCGTATCAATCAACCCAAGTTGCTTCGTTATGCAGAAGTGGTATTGAATAAAATAGAAGCATTATATCATGTCGATGAGACAAAAGCATTGGCTGAGTTGAATTCTTTCCGCACCAAGCGTATGTTGAATTATGTTGAAAAGGTGTATTCCGGAACGGAATTGTTAAATCAGATCAAATTGGAACGACATCGGGAATTTGCGTTTGAAGGAATGCGGTTTTATGATTTAAGGAGATGGAATGACGGATTTGTAAGAGAAGAAGATAAGTATACGAAAAAAGGGGAAGGAATCAATATTTCGGCAACTGATCATCATTGGCTGTTCCCTATTCCGCAGTATGAGATGAATGCGAATCGTCTTCCGAAGGAATATCAAAACCCGGGTTATTAATATTAAAAAGAACTACGTATGAAAAAAATAATATATTTAGGCTTTCTTATTATTGCATTGGCAAGTTGTGGAGAAAATGATTTCTTTTATAAAGGCGAACAATTTTTTGCTTTCGGACAACAGGAAGATTCGTATGATTTTTTGCTGGATGAGGAAAATCACACTTTTCAAGTTCCTTTCGGGTTGGCCTATCCGGCAGATAAAGATATAGAGTTTAATGTTAAGGTGCTGCTAAATACGGCAGGAGAAGCCATTAAGTTGAACGGCCGGACCGGAGAGAGTGTTTCTTGTAAAATTTCCAAAGGAGAACAAATGGGTTATGTGGAAGTTTCCGGTGACTTTGATCAACTGGTTGCGGGCGAATTACACACCATTCGATTGAAATTGAATGAGGAGAGAAAAGAGATAGACTATCCGGTGATAGATTCGTCTGCAGTGATAACGATTCAGAAAGTGTGTAAACACGACATGAAAGATTGGGAAGGAATATATAAGATAGCAGGAGAAGCCAATTCGTATGAAATAACCATTACACATGCAGGGGGAGATACGCTTCAACTCCGGAATTTGTTAAATCTCGAATCCATGCCGGAGATGCAGCCTGCACCTGTCAAGTTTGTATTGGATCCTTCTGCTAATCCGTATGTTATTTATGCGGTGGAAGGGTACTTTTATACCAGTCCAACCAATGGAGTAATCGAAATTCGGAATAATTATCAGGGAGAACCTTATTACGGACAAGCAGATAATTGCAGCAAGTTTATCGATTTGGTCTTTTTACAACTGGTGAATGGAAGCTATTACTTGGGTCAGTTGCAAATTATAAAAGTAAGGGATTTGTAATTAAGGACTTATTAGCTGTTCAAAGCACGAAAGAGGGTGGATCGCCGGGCGATTTCACCCTCTTCCTTTTGAGATTGTTTCGTTCGGCTTTGCGCTTATACGATTTGCACCATGAATTGCAGAACCTGCTATAAAACCGTGTTCGTACTTTTTTTGGAAGTGCGTCTTTTTTATGTTTAATGTAAAATATATCAATATGATGCACTAATGCTTCGCGCAATATTCGACCTTTTTCAAATGCTTATGCCATTATTAGTATTGTTATTCCCGGACAGACGAAAAATGATATGCATTTTTTCTTCATTATGCATTTTTTAATTTCTTTTTAGTCTTTCAAAATCTCATCTGTTTTTTCAATCTTCATTCCGTTATAAAAAATGGGTTGATAAGCTAATGATAAGGCTTTTTCACACTCAGGTTTCAATTTTATTTTTCCCGCTGAATCGGTTTTAATATAGATATCTTTCACATCTTCATTGCAAATCAACAGTTTATAAAAACTATCATATAAAGCCGCATCGATATATTTTCGCCGTTCTTGCTCTTTTAGAGAATATTGGATTTTCATACTTCCTAATAATCTCATGGGGTACATCATGGGGTAAAATGGTTGGATTCCTCTTGGAACATGAACAAAAAATTCTTCGGTAAGTTCTGATTCTTCAAATTTTATATTTATACGTGGCAATTCATTCCAATACTCATCGGTTACAAATTGGATTTTTACATTTTCTATGACAGAACTGTAATACTCCATCATTTCTTTACATGATAAAGAGTCTTCTAAGATATATTCTCCCTCCAGTTTTACAAAGATATGGTCAGGAAATTTCAATAGTACGGAGTCCATGAAATAATGGTCACGGATATATTGTATGCTATTTTTATCTATGTCATTGGCAGCAATGTATTCCTTTATTTTTGTTGTTGTATTTTGATTGTAAAGGATGTCTCCAAAATCTTTTTCAAAAGCTTCACGGGAATATCCGGAGGGAATACATGGTTCATAGAAAAGTTCAATAATGTGTTTATCTAATTCTGTTATGGCTGAAATATTACAACAGCCTTCAAAGAATAAACTGTTATAATGAGACCAACTGTCACTAATTGCTGCTAATGATTGTGTCACTTCTTCTAAAATGACGTTCTTTCTGACAGCCGATGAATCAGCCAACCGGTGTTTGTAAGTGACAGCATCATTAACAATACCTATTTTTACATAATCTATCTGTTTTCTACTAAAATAAGTTATAGTTCGCCCGAGAAAGGTTAACTCACCTTCTAAATCTAATTTCTGTCTGATATAGTCATAGTCTCCAAAATAGACAAAGACATTGGCTTGTTTCTTATTTGTGGTGAATTGGGATTTAATAGGAATATTCAATGAATTTATTTGCTTTATTGCACTACGGACATAGGATGAGTCGTTTTTCCACAACTCTCCTTCTAAATAGATATAAAGCTCTCTGTTCCACTTGTTGTCAAGAGCTTTTTTTATTTTATTATCCTTATTTCCCTCAATATGAAAAAAAGCTTCATAAAAGTAGTTTATTGCTTCAACAGTATACTTTTGTTTGATGTACTCTATATTCTCTTCTCCCAAACTACGTTTTTTTTCACAAGAAAAAAGTAAAATAATCAAAAGGACGATTGTTAAGTTTTGTCTCATCTCAATAAGTAAAAAGTAATGAAGGTATGTCAAAAGTACGGATATTTCCCGCCGGAGTTACGAATTGTAACCAATTGCCCCGACAGGGGTAACATGTGCATAACCTCGAGTGCAACTCGACGGGGCCGTAAGGGTCCCCTGCTAAAAGAACCCCGAAGCGGGTCCAAGTTTTATCCCTTCTTTCCTTTCGAGCTTTCGTGCCTTCCCCCTTTCTTCCCTTTGTGCTTTCTTCGAGAGGAAATTTACAATCCGAAACTTATTCAAAGAACTTTAGTTGTCGCTTTTTAACTAACTTATAGTTAATATTCAAGTGAATTCTATTCGCAATCTAATCTGTGGATTTTCAATCCATAGTTGTTAAGTTCTGTGATTGCTTATATAAGAATAGAATTAATTCACATTGTTTAGGCTGCAAAAATAGTAATTTATTTAATCCTTGATGTATTTAT
>DAIQOU010000742.1:0-2101 GCA_036787725.1 Bacteroidales bacterium | reverse complement strand
GGAAAAACATTCCTTCCCTGGCGATTTAAGCCCCTATTTCCCCGACCGGATGAAAGAATCGGAACCTCTCTACTGGATCCGAGTGGAATTTCCTCCTTTCTTTAAGTCGGAATACCTGGAAGACATCACCCTGACATTAAACAGTTTTCCGGTATGCAATAAAAAACTGAGTAACCGGATATCGGATCATTCCAAAAGTTCAACGGGAATAATTACATTAGAAACGGCACCGGGCGATTATTTCTTTGCCGTAGACAAGGTAGAAGATTCTTCCGGCAACCAATATAATTTCCTGCCGCATGCCTCTCCGGGAGTCCGGTTGGGCGGAACTTACACATTAAAAAGAGGCGGATTGGAAAAATTCGGTACGCGGGAACTGTCCGATCTCATAGATGAGATAATCAGTCTGTATCACAGCGAGCTGGCAACTTTCAAGGCATTAAAACTGGATAATATTCGCAATTCGGTAGGAGAAATAGAACAAAAGATCTCCGCTATCAAACACAAACTGAAAGCAAATAACTCGGCCATTCCGGAAGTCCCGGTTTATCTTGTAATCGACAGCGAAGAAAAAGATCCGTACATTTATGCCGATTATTGGACCACCCGGTGCGAATCGGCTAATGGCCTGCCTTACGGAACTATCCTGCTCCCGGTAGACTTCGAACCGTTGGAAAAAGATTCCTGCATATTACTAAAAACAACCCATGGAGGAAAGGCAATCCCTAAAAACACCGATATACTTGCGGCTTACAAACATTCCCTTACCACCCACGGACAACTCTACTCGGCCATGGATTATGAAAATTACTGTCGAATGAAGTTCGGAGACAAAATGCGGGATGTCCGAATCAAAAGAGGCATTGCCTGCTCCCATAAAAACAATCAAGGATTAATTCGCACTATCGATATACACCTTACTCCTGCCCCCGGAACTTTCGAAATGTGGCAAGACCCCGTAATCGCAGGAGAACTGAAATCGGAATTGGAACAACGATCTCCCTACCTCTACAATTTCAGGGTAATGATAGAAAACGACTTTCCGCATCAGCAAATAAAATGAATTAACATTAAAACAGGACATTCTTATGTTAAACATCAGAAAACCGGACGTTAAGGCCATCGTTTCCATTGATGGAGACACTACAGATTTTGTAAGTTTAAAAATCGATCAGGTGATGGGCGACCATCATGATTTTGAATTGGTATTGGATCACAAGACATTTGACGGAATGTTTTTTGATTCCCCCGAAAAGAAACTGACTCTTTCTCATTCGAAAGTAATTATCGATCTGCAACACGGAGACGATGAAGGAAACGCCTATGTATTCGCCGGGTTGGTAACCCGGGTACGAATGCTGGCCGAAGACGGAATGCACGGGAATGTGGTATTAACCGGAAAAAGCAGCACCATTGAATTGGAACGCGGAGAGATCATGCAATCGTTCTCGAGCACGACCCTGCGATTGATCCTTGAAGAAATCACTCAAGGCACATTGAATCTGAATAAAGTATTCAATCCGGCCTGGGAGGCAGACATTGATTTCGCGCTCCAATACCGGGAAACAGATTGGGCCTTTTTGCGCCGGATATGCCGGCAATACAATGAATCATTTTTCTATACGGGTTTGGACCTGCAAGTGGGCCCGTATCCCGAATGGCCGGCCGTCAATTTAACTTACGACTTGGAGCTGCGCTCATTGGAAGCAGGTTCCCGGCTCCTATCCAACCGTTTTTCTCATTACCATTACAAAAGGGAAGAGCACAATACGCTTCGTTATGACTCGCCGGAAGAAATCGAAGGAGCCGGGCATTGGCTGCAACGGATAAGTAACCGTTCTGACCGGCTAAATATGTCCCGGACGCCCAATGTCCCCTCTCCTACCCCCGTACGCGATATGGCCGGATTGATCGAAGCTGTAAAACGGCAAAAAGTTTGCAACGGCGCACAAATGTTGTATATCCGCGGAGAATGTAAAACCTGTGATGTCCGGATCGGACGCTTGGTGCGTGCTGCTCTGCCACGAAACATGCGGGGCTCGGGCATCGGATCGTACCGGGTCTGCAAAGTCATCCACCAATTGGACGAACTTCATCGTTA
>DAIQOU010000220.1:0-7494 GCA_036787725.1 Bacteroidales bacterium | reverse complement strand
TGGATTCATAAATAACGGCAGGCTTTTGATTTAATCTGCCATTGTTTACCGTAATCCACAGTTCTAAAGGAATATAGTGGCTCCTTCTTTAATATTCAGTATTTTGGGGGACGAAACAAAACAGTAATCAGCGATTATTTAAACAAAAATATGGAACAGACAGGTCTCGGTATAGCTAAAATAATCCTATACATCGTATGCTGTACAGGATCGTTTATCATACTTTTCTTGATAAATGGCGATAACTTTATAATCAAAAAATGGCATATCGGGTTACCGCCGTTAACTCTTGTACCTCTCGCCTTTATTTTAGGTTTTGTTGGAAATACTATTTCTCAGGCCAATACTATTCTGGGAAAGGACATTATGTCAATTGGGTTTTCCTTGCTGTTTATTGCTATGATTTTTTCAGCTATTATCATAGTAAAACTTATCGTTCCTCTTATGTTTGATAAAGTTCTTGATTTTCACCGAACCTATAACAGTGCTAACCTTCACAGAAATCCTGTCAGGTTTTTCATTATACACCGAGATAAAATAACTTATCTTTTCTATTACGGCGGCATGTTCATCGCTTCACTGGCTATGTTCTACGGTGCTATTTGGGGACATAAGAAATAATGTTATTTTGCAAGGCTTCATGCCTATATTAGCGAACCGGCCACTTTCGTCCGAGCCTATAATGTACAAAGAGAAACTTCCCCGCTCCAATTCCTTATCATAACTGTATGCCGGTAGATAGTAGTTTCCGTCATACGCCCGAAGGATATAAATATCGGGATTGCCGTTTACACTTATCCGCGTTCCTTGCCATGAAGAAAGAACATTGCTGTATTGGAGTTCATCTTTCATAGCCGTTTTCCGGTTTCATTGTTGCAGGTTTCTGACAATAGCTGTCACTTCATAATTCCTGCTTAAAGCTAATTTTATCACTGCTCTTCCCGCTAATCCTGTTGCCCCCAATACTCCTATTTTCATTTCTTTTGTTCTTTATCTTTATATATCTGACAAATGTAGTATATTTGTCAAATGTTGCAAGAAGATAATTGAATAATTATGGAAAATAAAGAAATACTTGTCCTGAAAGCAGCTAAAGAGGTTTTCTTAAAATATGGTTATGTAAAAGTGACCATGAATGATATCGCCAAGCAGGCAGGAATGTCCAGACCTGCTCTGTACCTCATCTATCCCGGAAAAGAACATATATACAATGCCGTCATTCTTTACCTTGCCGGAGAATTATCAGAGAGGATAAAAAGGGAATCGGCGGAATTGAGCGATCCGATGGATAAGCTTAAAAAGGTGTTTGAAGTATGGACTGTCGAAATGCATGAAATCCTAAATCGATCGGAAGAAGCAAAAGAATTGTATCAAAGTACTTTTCCTTTTGCTAAAGAAAGTATAAAAAAAACCGTTCTTATGTTTGAAAAAGATATTGCCGCAGCATTGGAGCAGTTTCCCGAAGAACGACTTAACCGAAATATAACCCGGGGGGAACTGGCGCATGTTTTTGCAAATGGTATGTCCGGGTTCAAGCAAAATGCCGAAAATAGTGAAGATCTTAAATATAAGATAGACTTACTTATAAAAATGAGTATGAATAATAAAGATGAATAAAATGCAATCGTCTAAAAAAAGAAGACTTAACATGATTATATGGATTATACTTTCTGTAATTGCCATTATTGCCATAGCAATTGTTGTTTTTATCAATCA
Source organism: Bacteroidales bacterium (assembly GCA_036787725.1). Classification (GTDB taxonomy): domain Bacteria; phylum Bacteroidota; class Bacteroidia; order Bacteroidales; family Azobacteroidaceae; genus DAIQOU01. Next base: position 5,778 of record DAIQOU010000220.1, on the reverse strand, counting down.
ATCTCCCTTTGGAAGTAATCCCAAAGGAGAGAGGTTGGAGAGGGTGAAAAGTTCTCCCAATTATAAGGATGGTAGTTTTCAAAACTTGCATCCGACAAAACAAATTACTTCTGAAGGAGGTTATTTATCGACAATGGCCGATTTTTTGTTCAGTAAGAAAGAGCGGTTGGAGCCAGAAACTGCCTTACCTGTTATGAGAACTGACTTATGGAAAATTAGTAGAGAGGAAGATATTCTTGTTTGGTTCGGACATTCGTCTTATCTTTTCCAAACGGATGGTTTTCGGATATTGGTTGATCCGGTATTCTTTGATGCTTCTCCCGTACCATTCTATAACAAACCGTTTAAGGGGACGAATGTTTTTAAACCGGAAGATATACCCGATATCGATTATCTGATAATTTCCCATGATCATTGGGATCATTTGGATTATAAAACAGTGACGGCTTTGAAGGAACGGGTGGGTAAAGTTATTTGCGGATTGGGTGTAGGACAGCATTTCGAGCGCTGGGGATTCGATCAATCGGTTATTGTTGAAATGGATTGGAATGAGAACCGCATTTTTGATAACGGGGTTACGATTTATTGTTTGCCGGCACGTCATTTTTCGGGGCGCAAAGGGTTTTCTAACCAATCGCTTTGGGCTTCTTATCTTATCGAGACGCCGCAACACAAGGTATATATAGGTGGTGATAGCGGATATGACACTCATTATGCAGACATCGGCAAACAATTCGGAGAAATAGATTTGGCAATTATGGAAAACGGCCAATATAATGAAGATTGGGGACAAATACATATGTTGCCGGAATATATCGTAAAAGCGTTTAGGGAGTTGAATGCGAAGCGTCTTTTTACCGTTCACCATTCAAAGTACGTTTTGGCAAGGCATCCGTGGGATGAACCGCTTAAAAATATAGTTTCGTTTGCCGAGAAAGAATCTATTAACCTCCTGCTTCCCATGATCGGGGAACAGGTCAATCTGAATGATACCCTTTATACCGTAAACAAATGGTGGGAAGGGATCAAGTGAAAAAACAGAAGGAATCAAAATATATTTAGGAATAGAAGTCGATGGCTCAGTCTGTTTCGAATTGTTTTTGATATAATTCGGAGTACCGTCCTTTTTTCTTCAAGAGGTCTGTATGTGTACCGCTTTCGACAATAATTCCGTTTTCCAATACGATTATTTTGTCGGCATTCATCACGGTAGAAAGGCGGTGAGCAATGATAAAGGAAGATTTACCTTTCATTAACTCATCAATACCTTGCTGGATCAGTATTTCGGTTCGGGTATCGACGTTACTGGTCGCTTCGTCCAGCAACAAAATGGGAGTGTCGGCAATGGCTGCCCGTGCGATGTTTAAGAGTTGTCGCTGTCCTTGGCTCAGAGTGGCTCCGTCGTCGGTGAGCCGGGTATGATACCCTTGCGGCAGACGGGTAATGAAAGAATGGGCTGCGGCCAGTTTGGCAGCTCGGATCACTTCTTCGTCCGACGCTTCCGGTTTTCCGTAACGAATGTTTTCCATTACCGTATCCGTAAATAGATGGGTGTCTTGGAGTACGATGGCAATCGAACGGCGAAGTTCTTCCCGTGGGAAGCGGTCGATCGGGATACCGTCTACCAGAATCTCTCCTTGTTGCACTTCGTAGAACCGAGGAAGCAGGTTAAGTATGGTAGTCTTTCCTGCACCGGTAGAACCGACAAACGCTACTTTTTGTCCCGGAGAGATTTCGAGAGAGATCCCTTTCAGTACCGGTTTCTCCGGATCATAACCGAACCAAACCTCGTTGAAAACAATATGTCCTTTTACTTCCGATAGGGGAGACTGCATCGGATCTTCTTGATTTTCGGGTGTTTCATCAATCACTTTGAAAATACGTTCCGCACCGGCAATGGCTGCTTGCAGAATGTTGTACTGGTTGGCCAGCTCGTTGATGGGACGTCCAAACTGACGGGAGTATTGCAAAAAGGCAGCCAGTCCGCCCAAGTCGAATCCCCGGAATAATGCCAATAGAGCTCCCGCTACAGTGATAAACACAAAACTGAGGGTGTTCATGCTTTGCATTACCGGCATCATCATTCCCGAGTATAATTGTGCTTTTTGCGATTTGTATTTCAGGTTTTCATTCAGAGAATCAAACTCCTTTTCGGCAATCGGTTCATGGGCAAATACACGGACTACTTTTTGTCCGGTAATCATTTCTTCGATAAATCCGTTGGCAGCGCCCAATGTTTCTTGTTGTTCTTTGAAGTATCGGCGACTTCGTTTGACAATTTTTGTTGCTGCAATACCGGCCAGCGGAATCACCAACAGAGCCACCAATGTCAATAGCGGACTGATATAGATCATCAGTATTAATATTCCGCTTAATAACAGCAGGCTGTTGAGCAAACCTGACAGACTGTCTGTCAGCGCATCACTGACACGATCGATATCGTTGGTATACCGGCTCATCAGTTCTCCGTGCTGACGGGTATCGAAATAACGAACCGGCAACATTTCCATCTTATTAAACAGATCCCTTCTCAGGGCGGCTACCGTTCGTTGTCCTACCTTGTTGAGTATCCGGTATTGGATCAGTACCGAAAGGATTCCGATGAGGTAGATGCCTGCCAGCAAGACTAACATTTTCAGCAATCCGTCGATGTTTCCCGGAAGAATATAGTTGTTGATGATGGGACGAAGTAAATAAGAACCTCCTATATTGGCTGCAATGTTGATAATGATCAACAAAAAGACTACTGCCAACAGCACCTTTTCATGCGCTATGTACTTAAAAAGCCGGATAAGACTTTTCTTTCCGTCTGTCGGTGTATCCACGCTTTTCATGCCTCGTGAACCGCTTTTTATTCCTTTTGCATGCGACATCCCCTTGTTTCTTAAATTAGTAATAGCTGCGAACGGTATATTTCCCGGTAGGCGGGTGATGTTTCCAACAATTCGGAATGAGTTCCCATGGCTCCGACTGTTCCGTCTTCCAACAAAATGACCCGGTCGGCTGCCTGCATCAGTCCGATCCGTTGAGTAACCACCAACACGGTAGTTCCGTACAATAACGCCCTCAGGTTTTCCCAAATCCGTTTTTCGGTATCGGTATCTACAGCGCCTGTACTGTCGTCCAAGATTAATACCTTCGGTTTTTTCAGCAACGCCCTTGCGATACAAATCCGTTGCCTTTGCCCTCCGGATAAATTCACCCCTTCCTGTTCTACGACGGTATCATATCCTTCCGGAAAAGACATAATGAACTCATGTGCTTCGGCGGCTTTCGACATCTTTATAATTTCTTCCCGGGAAGCTTCGGGGTTTCCCCATTTCAAATTGGACAAGATCGTACCGGAAAACAGCTTATCCTTTTGTAAAGAAATTCCTACGGAATGCCTCAGTTCCGTCAGAGAATACTCTTTTATATCGATACCGTCCATGGTTATTTCACCTTCCGACACGTCATACAGACGTGGAATCAGTTGTAAGAGGGTTGTTTTGCCCGATCCCGTGGGCCCGGTGAGCACTGCGAATTCCCCGGTCTTTAATTCGAAATTGATGTTTTTAAGCGTATCGATGCTGCTTTCCCGGTCGTACTTAAAACAAACATTTCGGAAAGCAATCTTTCCTTCCTTTATTTCCGGGGAAGTTTTTCCGGTGTCTTTTAGTGAAGGTTCTTTATTCAATACTTCCAGTATCCTTTTGGAGGAAGCCGAAGCCCGGGCAAACATCATCAAGGTCATCGAAACAAGCATTAATGCCATTAAGATCTGCATGCTGTAATTGACGAAAGAAATAAGTTCTCCGACCTGCAATTTATTTTCGGCGACCCGAATGCCTCCTACCCACAGGATAGAAATAACCAACGTATTCATAATTAATTGCATGACCGGCATGATCATAATGACGACATTGGATGCTTTAATAACCGTATCCTGCAAATCGGTATTGGAGCGGGCAAACTTCTTTTTCTCAAACGGTTCTCTTACAAATGATTTTACAACCCGTATATTAATCAGATTCTCCCGGACAACGGCATTCAAACTGTCTATTTTTTGTTGTACCAGCATAAACAAAGGAAATCCTTTTCTTAATAAAAGATAAATACAAACCGCCAGCACCGGCACGGCCAATCCGATAATACCCGCTATGTGAGAATTGATCCGGATAATAAAAAAGAAAGCGAATAAAATCATTAACGGAGCCCGGATTAATAAACGCATGGACATCATCAATACTTGCTGGATGATGGTTGTGTCGTTGGTCATCCGGGTAATTAAGGATGCCGGATTTAAGAAATCGATATCGGAAAAAGAATATTGTTGAATACGTCGGAACATTTTTTGTCTAAGATCGGTGGCAAATCCTACCCCGGTACGGGAAGAGTAATAAACATTGGCGATGTTGGTTAGTAAGGAAATAACAGAAAAAAGAATCATCACCCCTCCGGTTTTCATTACCAACGAAAGATCGCCTTTCATCACCCCTTCGTCTACCACTTTGGCCATCAATGTGGGTTGAACGGTTTCGCAAATGACAAAAATCAATACCAACATCGGACTGATGATGATGTATTTCTTATAATTTTTAAGGATTTCCCAATACCATTTCATTCCTTTCAATTGTCGTTTTCTTAACGATTCTTTCATTCCGGAGAATGTGACGAAAATTCACTCGTGCGAATGTAGAGATAATAACGAATATTTGCAATTATTTGTTTGATCAGCTTTCCGTTTCCCGGCCGGATCCTTTTCTGATCCGTACGATTCTTTTTTCAAACTCATCGTTGAGTACCGTTGATTTACTCCGGGCTTTTGTTCGGTATTTGTAAATGGTGGCAACCGATAAATTGAGGAATTTGGCAATCCGTTCGTTGTCCGTAATTCCCAACCTTATAAGAGCGAAAATGCGCAGTTCGGTAGTCAGCCGGTTGGTATTATTAAAGGGAATGCGATCTTCCTCATTAAACAACGTATTATATTCGTGAATAAAATCCGGAAACAGTTTCAGAAAGGTATTATCGAAGGAGGAATAGACATTTTCCCTTTCGGTTTTGATATTAAATTCCGATCCGAGATCATAAATGTCATCGTATTGTCTGGCTTTAAGTTTGTTATTGATTTTCTTTAAGAGGCTTTCTACGGTGTCCAGATAATTGGATTTTCCGTAAAGAGAATCGATTATATATTGATCTTTTATGACATTCGATTCGTTTAATTCCTTGTTGATGGCTTCAAGCCTGCCCAATTGGTCTTGTATGATTTTTTTGGATCGGGTCAACTTTTTGTTTTGTTTATAAATAATCAACGATGCACCCAATAGGAGAAGCAATATGAGGCATACCACCACCAATAATCCGGTTAGGATATTCTTTTGTTTCTCGATCAGGTGAAGCCGTTCTTTTTCGATGATGGGCAATATATTGTTTATGCTTGTTTTCCGGTGACGAGCATTGTAAAAGTTGGCTTCTTCGAGCGAAACATTGATGTATTTACTGGCATTTTTCAGATCGCCTTTATTGTATAAATAATGAGCCAATCCGGTCTTCGAAGTAGTTTCCCTCACGGCAGAACGAATATCCGAAACCGCAGATAAAGCCGTATAATATAAGGTGTTTTCTTTATCTCCTTTCATATTGTATAAAGAGGCCAATGCAGATGAATTCATGGCAAGCTGATGATGATCTTGTTCAAAATCGTTTAACAAATGCAGGAAGTTATTTATTTTTCTATCTATATTGATATCGGGAGAAATAAATTCTTTATGATATTTTATTTTGTAATAATCG
>DAIQOU010000219.1:0-7521 GCA_036787725.1 Bacteroidales bacterium | reverse complement strand
AGGTAATGGCTTCCAATAATAAGCATCCATACAACGAATCTGTTTCCGAATTAAAGATAATCATTCATTCTCCTTGGTGGAAAACACCTGTTGCTTATATCCTGTATACAGTATTTATATTATCTGTTATTTTTACAAGTGTCTATTCGTACATTCGTATTTCCAAGAAAAAATTAGAACGACGACATAAAGAAGAAATACTTCTACTTCGTATGCGAAACTTAATTGAACAATGTAACCGGCTCGAGGCAGAAAAAGAATCTTATTTGACGAAATCCGGAATCGATACTATTTCCGAAAAAAATAACCCGAGCCAACCTTCGGCAGACAGTATATTTTTATCCCGAGCCATAAAACTGGTAGAGGAAAATCTGGATCTTCCCGGTTATTCGGTAGAACAACTGAGCCGCGATTTATGCATGGACCGGACCGGGCTTTATCGCAAACTGATCACATTATTAGATAAATCTCCTTCTCTCTTTATCCGCCAAATACGTTTACAAAAAGCAGCACAATTAATCCTTGAAGAGAAATTAAGTATTACGGAAATAGCAGAAAAAGTCGGTTTCAGCAGTTCCAGTTATTTAAGTAAATGTTTTCAGGAAATGTTTGGTTGCCGTCCCTCGGAATATGTTGAAAAAGTTAAAAAATCAACATAAGTATTATTTGTTTCAACCCGGTTGTTGTTTTGTTTATTGGTGTTAACCATACCTTTGTCAACAAGATACAAAGTATTATTAATAATTAAACAACCATGAAAATGAAGCGTATTTTTAAAGCTGTTTTTTTACCGGCAACTGCGATATTTATCGCTATAACGAGTATCAACGCCCAAACTTTCCGACAAACAGAGCAAGGGATCCGAGGATCGACCCAAGGCTTGGATATCCGGATCGAATTTTATTCGCCGAATATAGTTCGGGTCTACAAAACACCGGAAGGAATTCCGTACGACAAAAAAAGCCTTGCTGTTATTAAATCACCCGAAACGGTATCCGTCCGCTTCGAGCAACACGGTAATAATATCAAACTAAAAAGCACTGCCATCCAAGTAGAAGTGAATCCGCAAACCGGCGGGATTTATTTCTATGATGCGGCAGGAAAAACATTACTGACAGATAAAGATTACGGTACACAATTTTCGCCCTATGATGATGCAGGAACTCCTTCTTTCACGGTTCGACAAGGTTTTTTACCGGAAAAAGAGGAAGCAATCTATGGAGTAGGACAAATCATGGACAATAAATTCAACCGTCGAAACTCCTCTCATCACATGCAAAACGAGAATATGTTTACTTATTCTCCTTATTTCTTTTCCATAAAAGGATATGCCGTATTCTGGGATAATTACTCCATTTCCAAATTCAACGACAATCCGCAAGAACTCTCTTTCGAAGGATTGGGACATTGTGCCGATTATTATTTCATGTATGGAGGAAATGCCGACGGGGTAATTGCGCAAGTACGCGATCTGACCGGAAAGACTCCGATGCTTCCTTTATGGGCTTATGGATTTTTCCAAAGTAAAGAACGCTATCACACACAAAAGGAAAGCTTGGATGTTCTCAAAAAATACAGGGAATTGAAAGTGCCCATCGATGTAATTATTCAAGATTGGCGCTATTGGCCGGAATACAATAAAACCGACAGCGCATGGAATTCCCACAGCTTTGATCCCGAACGATTTCCGGATCCGAAAAAATGGGTAGAAGACATACATAAACTAAATGCCAAACTATTAATTGTTACCTGGCCCGGATTCGGACCCAAAACCGAACAACGCAAAGAATTGGACAGTAAAAACATGATTATTAATTTCGACACCTGGCCTCCCAACAGCGGGGCACGTCCTTATGATGTATATAATCCCGAAGCTCGCGAGATCTATTGGCGTTACCTCAACAAAGGCATATTCAGTTATATCGGAAATGACGGTTGGTGGCTGGACTCCACCGAACCGGACCACATTAACAGAAAAGATTCGGATTACGGGTTGCCAACCCGGCTCGGTTCTTATCGCAGTGTAAAAAATGCCTACAGCCTGATGCACAACAGCGGAATCGCTTCACACCAGCGTGCCCAAACCGACGATAAACGTGTAGTGATCCTTACTCGCTCGGGCTTTGTCGGACAACAACGGTACGGATCAAATACATGGAGCGGCGATGTACAATCTACATGGGACATGTTGGAAAAGCAAATTCCGGCAGCCCTAAATTTCACCTTAATGGGAATTCCCCATTGGAACAGCGACATAGGAGGTTTTTTTGCCGGACGTTGGAGAGATGGAGGCGGTGTGAATAACCCCGAATTTCGAGAATTATACGTTCGTTGGATGCAGTTCGGCGCATTCAGTCCCATGATGCGCTCACACGGAACCGATCTTCCCCGGGAGATATGGAACTTTGGAGAACGCGGCACATGGTGTTTCGATGCACAAGAAAAAGCGATTAATTTACGATATCGTCTATTGCCCTATATTTACAGTACTTCATGGGATGTAAGCAATAATGACGGCACTTTTATGCGCCCGTTAATTATGGATTTTGCGCCCGACAAGAACACCCGCAATATAGGAAATGAATATATGTTTGGCCGTTCCATTCTGGTTGCTCCCGTTACCAAATACGAAGCAAGAACATGGCCCGTTTATTTGCCTGAAGGAACAGAGTGGTATGATTTCCGGACAAATGAACGTTTTACCGGCGGGCAAACGATAACAGCTGATGCGCCTGTCGACATCATTCCTTTATATGTCAGAGCGGGTTCAATTATTCCGTGGGGACCACAAGTACAGTATTCTACCGAAAAGAAATGGGATCACCTTGAATTAAAGGTTTATACCGGGGCCGATGGAAGTTTCACGCTCTACGAAGATGAATTTGACAACTATAATTATGAAAAAGGAGCTTATACGGAAGTTCCGATTACATGGGAGGATTCTGCCCGTAAATTAATCATTGGAACACGGAAAGGTTCCTACAACGGAATGCTAAAAAACAGAAAATTTACAATAATACTTCAGGATGGTACAAGTAAAACAGTTCGCTATAACGGAAAAACAACAGAAGTAAAATTTTGACAACAGACTTCAGAGCTTATATTGAGGTCTCAAAAGTCCAAGAATTCTTTGAATAAATCAAGGATGGTAAGTTCCGTCCGGAAGAACCCGGGCAACCGTAGACTGCTTAGCTTTGCAGGCAAGGGGCTGTCGTAAAAGGCCGGCAGAAAGAAATTACACCTTTCAAGGCATTTATTTATCCTTCCCCTTAGTATTATTTATTTTTTCCGATGCGATAAACTGCTCGTTCCACCGTGGTGGAACGAGCGTTTGTCCGTGGAGAAACGAGCGTTCTTCCACGGTGGAACGAGCGTTCCTATCGGTAGGAACGAATAATTTCGTACGATTGAAAAACTAATTTTATGCAAAACAAAGATTAAATTCTTACTGTTTCGGACTTAATTAAGAAGAAGGGAGCTCACGGTTCCGAAAGCTCTATTTATTCTATTTTCCTATTCTCGGAAAGCCTCCGGCCGAGAAAGTAAATATTCCCTTTTGTTTGGAACGTATATCTTCCACCAAATAGAAAGCATCCGGATCAAAAGTGGTAATTATTTCCGTAACTTTTTTTTCGGCCTTCCTGCTAATTACAGTCTCAATAATGCTGATTTCGGAAACAGCACCTTCTCCCTTTATATAAGTAGATCCAAAGCCATTCTTATTCAACAACTTAGTCAATTCCGGACCACTCTTTTTCGTATATACTTTAAATAATTGGAATCCGAAAGCTATTTTATTTTCAACCAAAATCCCTACATAGTTCCCCGTCGCATATCCGGCTGCATACGACACATAAGCAATAAGACTGTCTGCATGAGAAAATACTTGGGAAATAATAACTACCCATATAAAAACTTCAAAAAAACCCACTATAGGGGCTTTTTTCTTTTCTCCTTTCGAAACAAAAATAATACGTAATGTCCCTAAAGTAACATCACAAATGCGACCAAAGAAAATAATAATCGGCAACAACCACGGATAGGTATCTAAAAAAGCAAACATAATCTATAACTTTAATTTCATCGATTCAGGGATCGAATGTATGGTATATATTCTGAAATTCCAAATAACCCGGACCGGAATTAAACCGAATAGTCGTACATTTGCAGTCTAAATTTAAATTTGCCGGGGATATGTTATTGGTTATTTCTCCTTCCAAATCGATGGATTTCAAACACGCTGCTTCTATAACAGAAAATACCAACGCGATGTTTCAAACAGAAGCTGATGAACTGATGAATCAATTAAAAGGATATTCCTCAAAGGAAATCATGGAAAAAGAAAAAATCGGGGTTAAGTTAGCTTTAACCGCCTTTGAATATATCCAAACTTATTTTTCGGAAAAACCTTCTCCCAAACCGGCGATTTTTGCTTACAGCGGAACTGTTTTCAATAAACTGCAAATCTCATCAATTTCAGAAGTTCACCTATCCTTTTTACAAGACCATGTACTTATTTTTTCGGCGTTATACGGTTTACTAAAGCCTTTTGACCTTATAAAGCCTTATCGATTGGATATGAACTCCAATTTAGTTACGGAATTATATCCTTTCTGGAGAAAGAAAGTTACCGAAAAGATCATCCCGCTGTTGGAAAAGGAAAACAACCTATTGATAAATTTGGCTTCTGCCGAATATTTTAAGATGATCGATCCCAAACAATTGCCCAAAAATACCCGGGTAATTACACCCGTCTTCCGGCAGGAGATAAAAGGAAAACTTTCTGTAAACAGTCTTTTCGCCAAACAAGCAAGAGGCCTGATGCTTCGCTTCATTATTGAAAACGAAATATCAGACCCCGAATATCTTAAAGCTTTTGATTTGGAAGGATATTATTTTGATCCTCGGCTTTCCTCTACCAAAGAGTATGCTTTTACAAGATAAAATTATTCTATATTGATCGCATTTTTTACTTTTTCATCCAATAATGCAATCTTCAACACTTCCTTTACATCGTTAACATAATGAAATTCCAATCCTTTCAGATATATTTCATTGATTTCTTCAATATCCTTTTTATTCTCCTCACATAAAATAATTTCCTTGATACCGGAACGTTTGGCAGCCAATATTTTTTCCTTAATGCCGCCCACAGGAAGGACCTTTCCTCTTAATGTAATCTCTCCGGTCATAGCCAAATTACTTTTTACTTTCCGTTGAGTAAACGCAGAAGCCAACGATGTCACCATTGTAATCCCGGCAGACGGGCCGTCTTTCGGAATAGCGCCTTCAGGCACATGAATATGAACCGTCCAATTCTCGAAAACCTCTTCATTGATCCCTAATTGCAACGCATGAGATTTTATATATTCCAATGCCAATATGGCAGACTCTTTCATCACATCCCCCAAATTTCCGGTTAAGGTAAGTTTGGATCCTTTTCCCTTGCTTAATCCGGATTCCACGAATAAAATTTCACCTCCCACTGCCGTCCAAGCCAATCCCGTCACTACTCCGGCATATTCATTTCCCTGATACTTATCCTTGGAATATTCTACAGGCCCTAAATACTCTTTTAAATCCGAAACACCCAATGAGGGAGGATAATCTGCCTTCTCTGCAATTTTTCGTGCAATTCTCCTCATAATTTTAGCCAGTTTCTTATCCAGCTCCCGAACTCCCGATTCACGGGTATAGGCCTCCACAATCACTTCGAGGGTTTTCTTGGGAATATCAAATGCTTTTTTCTCTATTCCATGATTTTCCAATTGTTTGGGGAGCAAATGGCGCTTGGCAATTTCCACTTTCTCTTCCATAATATATCCGCTGATATCAATGATCTCCATCCGGTCCAACAAGGGTTGAGAGATCGGATTTAATGTATTGGCGGTGGCAATAAACAATACTTTGGATAAATCATAATCAATATCCAAATAATTGTCGTGAAAAGCAAAATTTTGTTCCGGGTCTAACACCTCAAGTAAAGCGGCCGCCGGATCCCCTTTATAATCTCGTCCGACTTTATCGATCTCATCCAAAATAATGACAGGATTAGAAGATCCTGCTCGCTGGATACTATGTATAATTCGACCCGGCATGGCACCGATATATGTTTTCCGATGGCCGCGAATTTCAGCCTCATCATGAAGCCCACCCAGTGACAGGCGTACATATTTTCTTCCCAATGCCTCGGCTACGGATTTTCCCAACGAGGTTTTCCCCACTCCCGGAGGACCATATAAGCACAAGATGGGAGATTTCATATCTCCTTTCAGCTTTAGCACGGCCAGATGTTCAAGGATACGATCTTTCACTTTATCCAACCCGAAATGATCTTTATCCAATATCTTTTTGGCTCGTTTTAAGTTAAAATTATCTTGGGTATAAGAATTCCACGGAAGACTTAAAATTGTCTGAATATAGGTCATTTGAGTAGAATAGTCCGGTGATTGGGGATTCAACCGTTCCAACTTTTTCAATTCTCTGTCAAAAACGACTTTTACCTCCGGTAAAAAGTTTATTTTTTCGGCTTTGGATTTGATTTCTTGCAATTCAATATCCTGAATTCCTCCTCCCAACGCTTCCTGAATATTCTTCAGTTCTTGTTGCAAGAAATAATCACGTTGTTGTTTATCGATTTCAATTTTTGTCTTCATTCGGATAGACTCCTTTATCTCCAACAATTGAACATCGTGATTAATCAGCACCAATAATTTATTTAACCGTTCTTTCACTTCATCACATGCCATCACCTCCTGTTTTTGTTCGGGAGTTGCATCCACTGTGGAAAAAGCGACATTGATGATATAATTATAATCCTTCGATCGCTGCAAAGAGTCCAATACGAAATTAGGAGGAGCCGTTTTCCCTGCCAGCATTTGAAGGGTTAATTCTTTAATGGAATTAAGTTGAGTTCGGTATTCTTTATCTTGTTTGGGCGGATAAATATCCTTTAATAATGCAAACTTTCCTTGCAAATAAGGATCATAAGAAATGACCTCATCCAAACGAATTCTCATTACCCCCTGCAAGAGGATCGTCATATTATCCCCATTATGTTCTAACACATTTACTACTTGAGCAAGCACGCCTACCGGAAATAAATCTTCAAAATCGGGTTCTGTCTCTTGAACATCTTTTTGACAAAAGACTCCGATCAATACTTTCTTTTCATGCGCTTCCTGCACTAATTTTAAAGATTTGGGACGACTCACGTTAACGGGAGTCGGTATTCCCGGTAAAAAAAGCATATTTCGCAAAGGCAGAATAGGAATTTTATCTCCTAACTCTTCCGGTTTTATTTTTTTATTTTCAACTGTGATTTCAAATTGAGATGAAAAATTGTCTGTCATTATAATGTTTTGTTTTATGATTTACGACAAAAAGTCCGAGATTAATGATTTACATACTGTATTTCTTCTTATAATCATTATCTTTTATAAAAAAACAATTTCTATGCCAAAGGGTCGAAACAAAAACTTTTTTTATCTAAAGTTGTTTATTAAAAAAACACAATGGGAA
>DAIQOU010000218.1:0-7532 GCA_036787725.1 Bacteroidales bacterium | reverse complement strand
TTGGTTTTCCGGTGACCCGCCGGCGTTTTGCGTTCGGAAAGAAACGAAACTTGCTCCGCTTCGAACAATCGTTTCTTTCTTCGCCCGTTTCAACGGGCGGGTACCCACCGCAAAAACCTATGTCGATGTCATAACCGATTGACAAGTAAAGTTATAAGAATCTATTCGAGATAATAAAGTCTATTAATTAATTCTTTTGATGGAGTGAAGGGTATGAGTTTGCTTTTGTTGTTCGTTGGAATAGATTCCGTTTTTATTGAATACATCCACTTTTACTCTTCCGGAAGCATGAATAATTTTATCTTGGGAAATTAGAATGCCGACATGTACGATATTCCCCGATTTATCTTGAAAAAAGGCCAAATCTCCCGGGAAAATATCTTGCAACAGGATGTTTTCTCCCATAGCAGCTTGGTCTTTAGAGTCGCGAGGTAATTTGTATCCGTGGATTCCGTATATAACCTGAACCAGACCTGAACAATCCATTCCCAACACTGTTTTTCCTCCCCACATATAAGGTGTATTGATAAATGAAAGAGCCGTTTGTATCAATCCGTCCTTTTGTTGTTCCGATTCGGAAAGGATATAATCCCGGTGAACTTGAAATTTCTTCCCTTGTATACCGAAACGTCCGATACTGTCGCAATTGGGAAGTCGGCTTCCTCCCGGTATTCGAATTACACATTTGTCTACCAAATCAAAACCTTCTGCCAGCGGGATTATAACACAAAAAGTTGGTTTTTGGTTGAAAATTTCCATTTCTTCTTCGGAAATGGGGGTAATTGCTTTTTCATCCACCCATCCCGAGTAATTATCTGCAAAATTGATTATTTTTCGAAATCCGTTTTTTTTGTCTTCAATGGAAAACATTTCTCCCAACAAAATCTGACTAATCATTTCGCTTCGTTCGTCCGGCTTGGCCCTTAGGGGAATGACGCTGTTAAAATTTACACCAAAATCCATGTATTAATTATTTAAATCGTTTTTCAAGTTCATCATCATCAATAACAGATATAATTGTTTTACCGTCCGGAGTATAAGTGGGGGAAAAGGATTCGAATAACCTGAAAACCAAATGGTCTGCTTCTTCATCCGAAAGTTTTTTTTGAGTTCGTCCCGCTGCTTGTACAGCCAACGATAGTGCTAACGCTTCACACACTTCTTCATTCACTTCACAACCGGTCTCCAATGCTTTGTTGACCATGTTTTTTAGCATACTTATCGGATCTGTATTTTCCAGTCCGTCCGGAATACCGTTGATAGAATAACTGTTATTCCCCAAATTGGCCAAATCAAATCCCATATAAGAAAAATGTTCTTCCAGGCAGGGCATAAGGGTTGCTTCTTGGGCTGTAAACGTAATCATTTCCGGAAAAAGCAATCGTTGAGAAATTCCTTGACGATTTTTCAGTCTTTTCATGTATTCATCAAATAGGATTCGGATAGTTGCTCTTCGGTGATCGATTATCATCAGGCCTTTTTCTGTTGGAAGAATCAGAAATTTTCCTCTATATCGGAAACATTTGAACTCCGGTTCGAATAAATTGGATGAAGGGTTTTCAGACCGGTGTTCTATAGATGCGGTTTCTATTTCTTTATCTTCTGTTTTTCGTTCAAAAAGTTTGTCCCAATCTCTTTTTTCTCCGGAAAAGGAAAAGGTGGGTTTTGTTTTGAAAGGATTGTAATCCGATCGTAATGAAATTTTAGGAGGAGGAATTACCCGGTCTTTTTCATATACCGGTATTTCTATGGCCCCTTCCCGGTCAAATTCGATGGATGGAGCAGCATTTGCTTTTCCGATAGCTTCTTTAACTGCCGCTGCAGTAATCTGCCAAATGGCTTGTTCATTTTCAAATTTGATCTCGGTTTTGGTCGGATGAATATTTACATCGATGGAACTCGGATCAATTTGGAAGTAAATGAAATAATTAGGCATTTCTCCTGCCGGAATAAACGGCTCAAAAGCGGAAGTGATTGCTTTGTGGAAGTACGGATGCCTCATATATCGATCATTAACAAAAAAATATTGCAATGCTCCGCGCTTTTTGGCGGAAGCGGGTGTCCCGATGAAACCGGAAATTTTTGCCAATGATGTTTCTACGTTAATACTTAAAAGTTGATTGGTGATGTTCTTTCCAAACATGCTGAGTATTCGTTGTCTCAGAGAAGATGCCGGCAGGTTGTATATTTCGGTATCGTTGTGAGAAATGGAAAATGAAACTTGTGGATTTACCAATACAATGCGTTCAAATTCAGCCAAAATATTTTTGAACTCGGTTTCATTTGATTTTAAGAATTTACGTCTTGCCGGGATGTTGAAAAAAAGATTTTTTACAGAGAAAATACTCCCCGGGGAAGTGGCTATTGATTCTTGTGTTTCAAATCGGGAGCCGGAAATACGGATCAGTGTTCCCAATTCCCGTTCTTTTTTCCTGGTTTTTAATTCTACCTGAGATACCGAAACGATGGAGGCTAATGCTTCTCCTCGGAATCCCAGTGTTTTTAAAGAAAATAAGTCTTCAGTTGTTTTAATTTTGGAGGTTGCATGTCGTTCAAAAGCCATTCGTGCATCTGTTTCCGACATCCCGATTCCATCGTCAACCACTTGAATTAAACTTTTGCCCGCATCTTTAATGAATATGCAGATGGTAGTTGCTTTGGCATCAATGGCATTCTCTACCAATTCTTTTACTACCGATGCGGGTCGTTGGATTACTTCCCCCGCGGCAATCTGATTGGCTATTGTATCTGAAAGTAAATGAATAATATCGCTCATAAACTGGTGTGCTCTGTAATCATACATTCATTACAGATCACAATATTAGATAAAAAAAAGGTGTAATGCAAATCAAATTAGCGGGGATATTTTGTTCTATGTACAAAAGGTCTGATTTTCGGTATGAAATTTGGTTTGTAGTTGGTTGATCATATCTTTTGTCATTCGTTCTGCATCGTATTCCGGTTTCCAACCCCATTCCCGGTTTGCACATGAATCGTCCAGTCGGTTTGGCCATGAATCTGCAATAGTTTGTTTAAGCGGATCGATTTGATATTCCATTTCAAAATCGGGGTAATGATTGCGAATGTGTGTTGCCAATGTTTCCGGATCCATACTCATCGCCGTAATATTGAAAGAATTACGGTGAATTAGCCGCGTAGGATCAGCCTCCATGAGATTAATCGCAGCGTTTAAAGCATCCGGCATGTACATCATATCCATAAAAGTACCCGGCTGTAAAGGGCAAATGAATTTTTCTTTCCGAACTGCTTTGTAGAAAATTTCTACTGCATAATCGGTAGTTCCTCCTCCCGGAGGTGTTAATGCCGAAATAATTCCCGGATAACGAACCGAACGGGTATCGACTCCCCAATGACTGAAATAATAATCAC
Organism: Bacteroidales bacterium; assembly: GCA_036787725.1. GTDB lineage: Bacteria > Bacteroidota > Bacteroidia > Bacteroidales > Azobacteroidaceae > DAIQOU01. Next base: position 4,142 of record DAIQOU010000218.1, on the reverse strand, counting down.
TGATCAGTTCGCCCACTACTTTGGTGATTCCGTAAACGGTATTGGGACGTTGAATCGTATCTTGCGGAGTATTATCTTTGGGAGTAGCAGGTCCGAAAGCACCGATCGAACTGGGTGTAAATACGGCACACTTAAATTCCCTTGCTATATCCAAGCAATTTATTAAGCCGCCTACTCCTATGTCCCATCCCATTCCCGGATATTTTTCTGCCGTAGCGGAAAGGATGGCTGCTAAATTGTAAATGGTATCCGGTTTGTATTTTTTGACAGCGTTTGAAATATCCGTTGCATTTAAGACATTTATTTCCACCGTAGGGCCGGCATCAAAAAAATGTTCGGGAAAAGGAGGTTTATAATATCCGCAAATCACATTATCCCGACCGTAAATTGACCGTAATTTGATGCTTAATTCGGAGCCGATTTGTCCGGTACTTCCGATAATCAATATTTTTTTCATAGGATATTCAATTCTTTTCCGATTTTAATAAATGCTTGTATACATTTATCCAATTGATCCCGGGAATGTGCTGCGGAAATTTGTACCCGTATGCGTGCTTGTCCTTTGGGAACAACCGGGTAATAAAATCCGGTTACATAGATTCCTTCGTTTGCCAGCCGGGCAGCCATGTCCTGAGATAATTGCGCATCATATAACATGACGGCACAAATGGCTGATTGTGTAGGTTTTATGTCGAATCCGGCTTGTTTGATTTGTTCGATAAAATAAGAAGTGTTTTGATGTAACCGGTCCTGTAACCGGTTGTCTTCGGAGATAAGGTCGAACGCTTTGATTCCGGCTGCTACTACGGCCGGAGGAAGAGAATTGGAAAATAAATAGGGACGCGAACGTTGTCGGAGCATTTCGATAATCTCTTTTTTTCCTGTGGTAAAACCGCCGATCGCACCTCCAAAGGCTTTACCTAAGGTTCCGGTGATGATTTCAATCTTTCCTTGCAGTCCGAATAATTCGGTAATGCCTCGTCCGGTTTTTCCGGTTACCCCCGCCGAATGAGATTCATCTACCATAATCATGGCGTTATATTGTTGGGCCAGTTTATAAATTTGGTCCAGAGGAGCTACATTTCCATCCATCGAAAATACTCCATCAGTGACGATTAATCGATACCGTTGCACTTGGGCCAAGCGGAGGCGTTCTTCCAACTCATCCATATTCGCATTGGCATACCGATAACGTACAGCTTTACATAAACGTACCCCATCAATAATGGAAGCATGGTTTAATTCATCGGAAATAATAGCATCTTGTTCCGAAAGCAAAGGCTCGAATACACCCCCATTGGCATCAAAACAAGCAGCATACAGAATGGTGTCTTCCATCCGGAAGAATTCGGCAATCCGGGCTTCCAGTTGTTTATGAAGGTCTTGTGTGCCGCAAATAAATCGAACGGACGACATTCCGTATCCTCGTGTATCCATTGCCTTTTTGGCTGATTCGATTAATTCCGGATTGTCGGAAAGGCCTAAATAGTTATTCGCACAGAAGTTAAGCATTTCCCGATCGGATGATAATCGGATGGTTGCACCTTGAGGAGAGGTGATAATTCGTTCGTTTTTATACAATCCGGCAGATTGTATGGAGTTTAGCTCCTCTTGTAATCGGTTTTGAAAATTTTTGTAAGCGCTCATGGTTTTCTTAAGTATTAAAATAAAATCATTCTGCTATTCATTTGAGGCGTTATCTTAGTTAAGCCTCTGCAATGGAAGTAAAGGTAATATATCCTGTTTTTAATGATCTTCGTTGTACCAACTCGAATACATCAGGTAATTGGCTGCAATCTTTTGATTCATTTCTTTTGTTTGTTCGGGATTTGCTTTCTTTACAAATTTAGCCGGTACACCGGCATAAATGCTTCCCGGCTCTACTTGAGTTCCGCTTAAAACCACAGATCCGGCAGCAATGATGGCTCCCTCTCCAATGACGGCATGATCCAATACCACTGCATTCATGCCTATTAATGCTCCTGATTCTATGCGGGCTCCATGGATTGTAACATTATGTCCGATGGAAACATCATCTCCGATTTCGGTTACCGATTTTTTATATAAAGTATGAATTACGGTTCCGTCTTGGACATTTACCCGGTTTCCGATTCGTATGGAGTTTACATCTCCGCGTAGTACGGTATTAAACCAAATACTGCAATCATTGCCGATTACCACGTCTCCGATTATGGTTGCATTTTCTGCCAAGAATACATTTGATCCGATCTCCGGTGTAAATCCCCGGACTGATTTTATGAGTGCCATAACTTAAATCTCGGATAAACTTTCTATCGGAAGAATGGGCAAATTCTTTTTACGAATCACATCCCTCGCCGGTTCGATATTATTGGTTCTTAAGATTAATACTCCTGTTTGTTTAGTAGAGAAACAATACATATATTCGATGTTGATGCCCGCTTTGGTAAAGCATTCAATGGTTTGGGCAAATTGTCCGGAACGGGATTCGGTGATGATCGCAAAAACGTCGCTCATATTGGCACTGATATTGTTGCTTTTTAATAATTGATATGTTTTATGCGGATCGGTGGTTATTATCCGTAAAATACCGAACTCGGAAGTATCTGCAATAGTTGCAGAGATAATGCGGATGTCTTCTTGGGCGATAAGATTCAGAATTTCATTTAAGCGTCCGAACTTATTCTCCAAAAAAACGGATATTTGTTGTACAGTCATACTATTAGGTTTGAATATATAAAGTGGATAAAATAGGAATCAGAATTTTCGAAGGTCTTTTACCCGGACGGCTTTCCCTTCATTTTTGGGTAATGAACCTTTTTCTACCAATTTAAGTTTGGGCGTTAAGAGGATTTCATCTCTCAATTGATGGGTTATCTTTTTAGTCAGAGCCTGTAAAGCGGAATAGTCATCCGTGAAAAGATCGTTTAATTCCACTTCAATCAACATTTCGTCCGATCTTTCTCTTGTTTCCAAGGTTATAAGGTATTCGGAAGCCAATTCTTTATGTTGCAAGAGTATTTTTTCAATTTGTACAGGGAAAATATTTACTCCTTTCAATATGATCATATCATCACTTCTCCCTTGAAAACGAGCTATTTTTTTATGTGTTCTTCCGCAAGAGCATTTTTCGGAAATAAAACGGGTGAGGTCCCTTGTACGGTAACGCAGGATAGGCATTGCTTCCCGTTTCAATGTAGTAAGTACCAATTCTCCCACTTCTCCGTCCGGTACCGGCTCGAGGGTGACGGGATCAATGATTTCCGCTATTACATAATCTTCCCAAATATGTAATCCGTTTTGTTCGGGACATTCGAACGCGACTCCGGGACCATTCATTTCGGACATTCCGAAACAGTTGTAAGCTTTTACTCCAAAAAGGTTTTCAATGCGTTTTCGTTGTTCTTCCGAGTGGGGTTCCGCTCCGATAATTAACGTAGTCAGAGAGGTATCCTTCGCAGGATTATAGCCCAATTCGTAGAAAACTTCGGCCAAACGTGTAGCATAACTGGGAATAGCATGGATAGCGGTTGTTTTGAAATCAAGAATAAATTTAATTTGACGCTTGCTGTTACCTGCTGCGGCAGGGACGGTTAAAGCTCCCAACTTTTCGGCTCCGTATTGAAAACCCAATCCCCCGGTAAACATTCCGTATCCCGATGTGTTTTGAAATACATCTGTTTTTCTCAAACCAACCATATACATACAACGTGCTACTTGGTTGGCCCAATTGTCCAAATCTTTTTGTGAATGAACCACTACGGTAGGATTACCGGTGGTGCCGCTGGAGGAATGTAGACGAATGCATTCTTCTAAAGGGATGGATACCAGTCCGTAAGGATAGTGATTTCTTAAATCGTCTTTTGTGGTAAAGGGAATTTTTTTCAGATCGTCCAATGATTGAAACTCATCAGCTGTAAGTCCTTTTTCTTCGAAAAGTTGTTTATAGTAAGGTGAGTTTACTGCTTGTTTTATTGATTTTACCAAAGATTGAAGTTGAAGCTTCTCCAAATCACAGCGAGACATTGTCTCTATTTCTTTTTCCCAATACATTTCTTTTCTCAAATTAGATTAACGGTAATTTTATGTGAGCAAAGATACAATAATTTACAAATAACAATATCCGGAAATAAAAATATCCTTTAATATGAAAACTTATTTCA
>DAIQOU010000217.1:0-7558 GCA_036787725.1 Bacteroidales bacterium | reverse complement strand
GTCTCGAGTATCGGACAGATGAATCCGCAGATTACTCCTTTGATGCCTGTTTTAAAATCGCCATGGCTCAGCATCCATGTATCGCTAATTATGATGTCTTATGCGCTGTTTGCTTTTATTATGCTTAATGGAATAACGGCGATTATTTTGAATTTTTCGAAAAAAGATAATAAGGAATATATAGAGCAATTAATGCTTATCAGCCGAATATTTCTTTATCCTGCCGTGTTTCTTCTAGGTGCAGGAATATTTATAGGTGCTATTTGGGCGAATGTATCATGGGGACGGTATTGGGCATGGGATCCGAAAGAAGTATGGGCGCTGATTACTTTTTTGGTATATGGAATGGCTTTTCATTGCCGGTCTTTACCATTCTTCCGCAAGCCTCTCTTTTTTCATATTTACATGGTCATTGCATTTTCATCTTTGCTAATGACTTATTTTGGAGTTAATTATTTGTTAGGAGGGCTGCATAGTTATAAATAGAGCTAAACCATCCTTTACAGTAACTCTGCTCCTCTGCGAAAAAGGGAGCTGTCATACGGAGGGCACTGAAAAACCTTCTATATTTTCAGTACAGCCTCTATCGGAGAGCAAAAAACAAGTCGTCAAGTTCGATATTCGGATTTGGCGACTTTTTTATGTTTGGGTGATGAGAACTTCGAAATGGTCAATAAATTCGTTTATATACTAAATTGGGTCTCTTTCGAGAGTGATAATGGCAAAGCAGCCCCCCCTTTAGATTAATTTGAGAATCCTTTTGATGTTTGCAGTAAAGATGGTCATAGCGCCTTGCATTTGCAGACAATGCAATCCATATGACTGTGCCCTGTCATATCCATAGACATGCTTGAGTTCTGCATTTTTCGCCTCTATTTTATAGCGTTCCCGGGCTTTTTCTTTAAACCGGTCTGTCTGTTGAAATTCTATTTGGAATTTCTGTTCATCTGTTTTTATGGGAATGGAATATGTCTTCGACTTTGCACCGGTTTTATAACACCCTTTCCTTACTGAACATATCCGACACTTTTCGATATCAAAATAGTAAGTATAGCTTTGGTTAGATGTATCCTTTTTTTTGCCCTGTCCGGCTCTACGTATCGCCATGTGCCCTGCGGGACATACGAACATACCGGCATCCTTATTATAATCAAACTTGTCTTCTTCTTTACGAAATCCCTGGCTGATAGAAGGAAGCAATTTAGATACCAATTCAAATTTTTCATTCCGTGCCTTTTCTGGATTATCCCTTCCTGAATAAGCCGTATCTCCAATAACTGTTTCCACATTTATTCCGTTGGAACGGCTTTGTTCCACCAATGCCGGAAGTTGGGGGCCGTCACCCTTTTCTCCGGACGTTACTGCAGCTGCCGTAATGATACGTTTTTCGCTCATAGCTATATGGGTTTTATAGCCAAAGAAAGAACTGTCTGTTGATTTGTGTCCAATACGCGCATCCCCATCTTGAGAAACGGTATAATGATCGGATATGTCTTCTGAGGTTTCTTTAAGCAAGTTCAGTTTTTCCTTTACTTTAGGAAGGTTTATTAGCGCATCCTTATCTTTGAGGCTATCAATCAAGGATTGAGTGTAGGCGAGTTCGTCTTCCAATATATCATTCTCATTCTTCATCGGCAAGAAGGTTTGGATTGTTTCATCCGCTTGATAAAGGAACTTACGCAACTCTTTGGATCGCAACTTTAATACTTCTAAAGGAGAATGGGGATTGGAACGAGAGCCGGTATGTGTAGCATCCACTATGATGGATGAGGATTTTATAATACCCTGCTCAATAGCCAAAGTGACCGTTTTGTTAATAAGTAGGTTCAAAAGATCCATATCCTTAAGCCGAAGCTTGCGGAATTTACACAGGGAACTTGGATTGATGAGTGCTGTTTCTTCCGGAGACAAACCAAGAAAATACTTGAAAGACATATCATAACGCGAACGCTCCACTACATCTGCATCCGAAATATCAAAGATGGTTTTGAGTAGAAGGTATTTGAACATCCGCACAGGACTTTCGGCCGTTCGTCCATTGTCAAGGCAATACTTATCTAAAAGCTCCTTGTGAATAAAGGAAAAGTCGATCAGGTCGTTAATACGGCGTAATAGATTGTCTGGCGGAATTATTAAGTCATATAAATTTGAGTAATCGCTAAACTGTATGGACTGTTGGGTGGGTAGCATATCTGATTGATTTATACCTATAAAGGTATAAAAAAATCAGCACATATCCCAATATATTGGTGGATATGTGCTGACTAATTAGAAGCCGATTGCTATTAAAAGGACTTTTTCAGTGCCCTCGAAAATCCGGACAGCTTTTTTATTGTCTTCAAAGAAGAATGATTATTCTTCCAATAATATTTCCAATATTTGAACGGCAGCTTTAGCAACCGAAGTTCCCGGTCCGAAAATAGCCGCTACTCCGGCTTGATATAAGAAATCATAATCTTGAGCGGGTATAACTCCGCCGGCGATTACGAGAATATCCTCTCTTCCCAACTTCTTTAATTCCTCTATCACTTGAGGCACCAATGTTTTATGTCCTGCCGCCAAGGAAGAAACACCCAATACATGCACATCATTTTCAACAGCTTGACGAGCAGCTTCTGCCGGAGTTTGAAATAACGGTCCCATATCTACATCAAATCCGCAATCAGCATACCCGGTTGCCACTACTTTTGCTCCGCGATCATGTCCGTCCTGCCCCATCTTAGCAATCATAATACGTGGTTGACGACCCTCTTTTTTAGAAAATTGATCCGCTAATCTACAAGCTTGCTCAAAAACCGGATCTTGTTTTGTTTCTGATGAATACACTCCTGATATAGTTCTTATAATTGCTTTATATCTTCCACAAATCTTCTCGCAAGCATCCGAGATTTCACCCAACGTAGCACGCAGTCGAGCTGCTTCGACTGCCAACTCCAATAAGTTGCCTTTTCCGGACTCTGCCGCCTCTGTAATAGCATTCAATGCTTTTTGCACTGCAACCCCGTCCCTGTTCGCTTTTAAAGCTTTCAAACGGGCGATTTGTTGTTCTCTAACCGCTGTATTATCCACTTCCAGAATATCAATCGGATCTTCTTTTTCCAATCGATATTTATTTACTCCGATAATAGTCTGAGTTTTTGAATCGATCTTTGCTTGTGTACGGGCTGCCGCTTCTTCGATGCGCATTTTAGGGATACCGGTTTCAATTGCTTTAGCCATTCCTCCCAAACTTTCTACTTCTTGAATCAGTTCCCAAGATTTATGTACCAATTCATCAGTCAAACTCTCTACATAATAAGAACCGGCCCATGGATCGATTTCCTTACAGACATTGGTTTCTTCTTGGATATAAATCTGCGTATTCCGTGCAATCCGCGCAGAAAAATCAGTAGGTAATGCGATTGCTTCATCCAACGCATTTGTATGCAACGATTGTGTATGGCCCAACGCGGCGGCCATGGCTTCAATACAAGTGCGACCGACATTATTAAAAGGATCTTGCTCGGTCAACGACCATCCGGAAGTTTGGCTATGCGTACGAAGCGCCAACGATTTCGGATTCTTGGCCCCGAAACTCTTTACTATTTTAGCCCATAATAATCTTGCCGCACGCATTTTGGCGATTTCCATAAAATGGTTCATTCCAATGGCCCAAAAGAAGGATAACCGCGGAGCAAATGCATCCACATCAATACCGGCATTAATTCCTGTACGCAGATACTCCATCCCGTCAGCAAGAGTATAAGCCAGCTCGATATCGGCTGTAGCTCCCGCTTCCTGCATATGATAACCGGATATGGAAATGGAATTAAATTTAGGCATTTTTTGCGAAGTATATTCAAAAATATCGGCAATGATCTTCATTGAGAATTCAGGCGGATAAATATAAGTATTTCTTACCATGAATTCTTTTAATATATCATTTTGAATAGTACCGGCCATCTCTTCGGGTTTAGCTCCCTGCTCCATCCCCGTAATAATATAGAAAGCCATAATGGGTAATACGGCTCCATTCATTGTCATGGATACTGACATGTCTTTCAAAGGAATCCCATCGAATAACACTTTCATGTCTTCCACACTGCAAATGGAAACCCCGGCTTTTCCCACATCTCCGACCACTCGTTCATGATCGGCATCGTATCCGCGGTGAGTAGCCAAATCAAAAGCCACAGACAATCCTTTCTGGCCGGAAGCCAAGTTTCGACGATAAAATGCATTCGACTCTTCAGCGGTAGAAAAACCTGCATATTGGCGAATTGTCCAAGGACGCATTGCATACATTCCCGAATAAGGTCCGCGAAGGAAAGGAGGAATACCGGAAGCATAATTCAAATGCTCCATCTCTTTCAAATCATCATTTGTATAAACCGGCTTCACCCAAATGTGTTCCGGTGTAAGCCAATCCGGCTTGATATCATTCTCCTTCAACCATTCTGCATTGTTCTTTATTGCAAAATTGCTGTTTATATCTATATTCTTAAATATCGGTTTCATTTTTCTTATTTTATATTCAATTTTGCATTAAATTCTTTCAATGTATCAAGCACGTTGCTGCGGACATTTATAAAATACTCTATTCCTTTCGCCTTCAGTTCGTCGGTACAAGCCGGGGCTCCTGCAACCACCAGTATTTCCCGGCCTTTTGTTAATTCATACGCTTCAGGTGCAAAAACCGCATATTCATCATCACTTGAACAAAGAACAACAATGTCCGCCCCTTTATCTCGAGCTGCTTTAATTCCTTCTTCCACACTTTGAAATCCCAGATTATCTATAATTTGATACCCGGCACAAGCAAAGAAATTTCCGGAAAATTGAGACCGAGCCAAACGCATGGTCAAATTCCCTATGGTAAGCATAAAAACAACAGGAATTTTACCCGCTCTCTCTGTAGCCAAACGTAATTCCTCAAAATCGCTTGACAATCGTCTTGAATTCAATGTTTTTACACCGGAAGAATGAGAAGAACCGCATCCGCATCCGGATTCGACTTCCATTATTTTTTGGGAAGCTTTCTCCGTAAAATTCGGAAATTGATTGGTTCCCAATAAAATTTCGCGTCGTCCGGACAACGCTTTAAAACGAGCTGTCCCGGAAGCATTCACGGCATCCTGCACTTCTCCGGACACTACCGAATCAAAAAATCCTTTCTCTTCCATTCCCAAGAAAAGTTTCCATGCTTGGACAGCAATTGAATTAGTCAAGTTTTCAATATAATAAGAACCTCCGGAAGGATCCACGACTTTGTCAAAATGAGATTCTTCCTTCAACAACAACTGCTGATTACGAGCAATACGTTCCGAGAAATCATCCGGCATTTTAAAAGCACTGTCAAAAGGCAGTACTCTTAACGAATCAACCCCCGCAATAGCAGCAGACATGGATTCGGTTTGAGTTCTCAACAAATTAACATGTGCATCATATACAGTTTGATTAAATTCGGAAGTTTGGGCAAAAATATTCATCTTGGCATCTTCATCAGAAACGCCGTAAGCATTCACAATTTCGGCCCACAACCAACGGGCAGCCCGAAATTTAGCTATCTCCATAAAATAATCGGAGCCGATTCCGAAATTAAACTTTATTTTACTTGCTACAAGTCCGGCATCCAAACCGGCCGTTGTCAGTACCGACATTATCTCATTTCCCCATGCCAATGCATATCCCAATTCTTGGGTTATATATGATCCGGCATTATTAAACAAATAAGAATTTACTCCAATTACCCGATAATAAGGAAGTTTTTGTGCCAATATTACGGCTTCTTTCATTTGTTCGACACGATCTTCAATGACAACTCCTTTTTTCAAAGCAGCTCCTATGAAATCCATATTGACCGAACCAACACATTTATCCGGATTAATGTTATTCTCTTGAAAATAATCAATTAACAATCCGATTAATTTAGCGGAATAACGATTGCATGTTTTAAAATTTAGTTCGATACATTCCGGGTAAATTCCGTCCAGCAGGATGTTAATTTTTTCACGGTTTACATCTTCTTTTTTAATCATAAAACCTAAAGAAGTCACCCCTCTTTCCAATATATTCAATGCTCTTTTATTGGCCTCTCCAACATCCGATACTTGAATATCTTGACGAACATACCAGTTATTATCCTTTTTGGTACTTCTGACAAAAGGAAATTCGGCCGGCAGTGAATCCGGGGTCCTTAATCCTTCCAGGTCTTCTTCACGGTAAAAAGGTTTAACATTAAACCCTTCTTTTGTTTTCCAGACAAGCTTTTTTTCAAAATCCGCACCCTTTAAATCCGTATTGATTTTCTCCATCCACCGGTCAGTTGTAATGGAAGGGAATTCCGAAAAAAGTTTTTCTTTAGAATCACTCATAAATTCAATTGTTTTTATTAAAAGTTGGTGTTAATTATCAGGTAACAAAAAAGATTGCTCCGTCGGAACAACCATGCAAAGGTATAACTTTTGTTTATTAAAAAAGTGTTTTTCTCTATTTTTCAAAATAAAGATATTGTGAAGAAGAATGCTTTTCTAAACAAAAAAGGTCAAGAACAAACAGTCCTCAACCTTTTATTAAACTTGTTTTCTAAAATTAAACACTCTCTTCTACCGAAGAAACCCGATAGTTATATTCTCCAAGCATAATTAAAGCTTTATCTAAAATAGTCGAATCGTCCAACATAACAATTCCACCATCCGGACCGGCTTCAATATGTACTCCGCAACTCTTTCCGTTTATATAATTGTATCCACCAAAATAATTACGTACAGTCTCAACCGAAAGACTTAATTCTGCTGCTATTTTATGAATACTTCCATCCGGCAAATCATCTTTAATTCTGCGAAGCTCATTAAATGTTATCGTTTTCTTCATGGCTTTATAGTTTTTTAATTATACTTAATAAATTAATATCTCATTCACGCCTCTAACTTAAAAAAAATATTTACATCATCAAACTTTTTTCTGACAAAATAAGGATTGTTTTTACTTTTTAAACAAACCTCCCAACCAGTTGTTCATTAAAAATAAATAATCCCGCAACCATAATAACATACACAATAGTCAAGAAATAAGCTTGTGGAGAAGTATATACGGATTCCTTTAATTTCCGTCTGGATTCTCCAAGTATATACAGTCTTCCCAATAAATAAATACGGTAAACAATATAACCGAGTACGATTCCCACAATTGCACCTACCACCACATCATTTATAAAATGAACTCCCAAATATATACGGGAATAACCGGTAAGAAGTGCAAAAATAAATATCATTAGGGTAAATATTTTATTTCGTATCATCAACGATGTTAAGGTTGCAAAACCAAAAGTATTGGCTGCATGTCCGGATATAAAACCATATAATCCTCCCCGATAACCGAATAAAATTCTCACCTCATCTTTAAAATCGGGATGATGTGTCGGGCGAAGACGTTGAAAAATGGGTTTAAAAACATGAGAAGACACTTGATCGCAAAATAACAAAAGCAACCCCAGTATACAAAAAACCAATATCATTTCTTTCCAATTTTTTTTATAAGATAAAACAAATAAAAAGCAAAGGTAGAAAGGAATCCACGT
>DAIQOU010000216.1:0-7561 GCA_036787725.1 Bacteroidales bacterium | reverse complement strand
TTGGCGGAAGCTTCGATCAAGGTCGATAAAGTTCCTGCCGTTTCCACATGAACCGTTCGTTTTACTTGTGTGAACGAATTCAAGCAAAAGAAAAGCAAGAAAAGAAGAGTAATCGTTTGTTTCATAATTGTATGTGTTTTTGCATTGTTCTTTTTGAAGCAAAGATAAAGATTTATTTTATTCGGGAACAAATTAACAAAAAGCAAAAGAATATAATAATGTTCTTAAGGAACTTAATTCTTTTAACTTCCTTTTGTCTTGATACAAAAGGAACAAAAACTAACTCCGTTGAAAGTGCCGGGCTCGGCTATGTACAAGCAAGGCTTGCCCGAAGCACTCGCTTAAACGCACTTTTCAAGACTTGGTTTTTCGCCGACCTTCCGACGACACACTCCAGAATATATAAGTAAATTGGTTCCATTCATTCTAAATGAAAACTCTTAAAAACCAATTTATATTTTTCTCAATATTTCCCTTTCAACTCGTATGTTTTTTCTTTTAGAAATCGGCCAAAAAGTTTGATATCCGAATAATTGCTTTGTTCCTCCACCGTAATCGGTTTCCCGAAAACCATATGGATGGATTTTCCTTTTTTATTCATCAACTCATGACAAAGGCGTACCGTACGCAACCGCCAATCGATCAAATCCAAAAAATTAAAAAACGCGGAATTATGACCTGAAATAAACACCGGAACCACCGGTACCTTTACCCGTTGAATAAGTTTAAGTACACTCGGTTGCCATTCACGATCTTCAATACGTGTAATCTTGTTTTTCGAAATGGCCCCGGCCGGAAAAAATCCCAAAGGGTGATTTCCTTTTATATGATCGATGCATTCCTTTATTCCTGCTAAACTGGAACGTTCCGACAACGATCCCGAAGAATACGGATTGACACCTATAAAATGATCCTGCATAATATCAATCATCCCCAACATCCAGTTTACCATTACTTTAAAATCCGGTCTGACTTTGGCCACTTCTCCGACAAGCATGATCCCATCCAGGTGCCCGTAAGGATGATTGGAAACCGTAATAAACGGCTTTCCTTCAAATTGATCCAGTATCCGAATATTATGTACATACCGCTTGATGCCCAGTCCATCGATCATTTTATCTTCTATATCCGTACCGGTTTCGTACTTAGCACTATCATATACCCGGTTCACATTATTCAACCCGGCCAATTTCACCACAAACCGCGCAAAACTATCTCCATAAGATTTACGAAATATCGGATGTACTTTTTTAATGTCCTCCAAACTTATCAATTGGTCCTTCATCTTCAAAAGCTTATAATGAACAAAAGAGTTAAGAGTATTGAAAACTCCTAACTCTTGTTGTAAAATAATTTAATTAAAAATGATAATTATATCAATCCATAAAATCAATGGTTTCCTCTCCTATTATCGATCTCAATGTGTTTTTCAGTTTAACATATTGGATAAACAAATCATGTTCTGCGATGTGTTCAAAGTCGTGCATCGGGCTCTTGAAATAGAAAGACAGCCAAGTTTGTATTCCGGACATTCCGGCACGCATGGCCAAATCCGTAAACAGCACCAAATCCAAACACAAGGGGGCAGCCAAAATCGAATCACGACACAAGAAATCCACTTTCAATTGCATCGGATAACCCAACCATCCGAAAATATCAATGTTGTCCCATCCTTCTTTATTATCCTTACGAGGAGGATAATAGTTGATACGAACTTTATGATATACATCTCCGTACAATTCCGGATACAACTCCGGTTGAAGAATATTATCGATTACCGAAAGTTTGGATTCTTCTTTGGTTTTGAAAGAACCCGGATCATCCAACACTTCTCCGTCGCGGTTGCCTAAAATATTAGTTGAGAACCATCCGCTTAATCCCAACATCCGTGTTTTGATCATCGGAGAAAGAACAGTCTTCAACATGGTTTGACCTGTTTTGAAATCTTTACCTAAAATAGGTACTTGTTTTTGTTCCGAAAAGTCCCACATGGCCGGCATATCCACCGTTAAGTTGGGAGCTCCGTTAATATAAGGAACACCTTCTGCAACACAAGCATACGCATAGAGCATGGAAGGAGCTATTTCGGCATGATTTTCTTTCATTGCTTTTTCCAACGCAGGCAATGTTTTATGTACCTCACCCAACGGAGTAAACACTTCCGTACTGCCACACCAAATACAAACAACACGATCACATTGATTATCAGCCTTAAACTTCCGAATATCTTCCCGAACAGCTTCCATCAAATCCCACTTGGTAGGAGCCGATTTTACCCAAGTACCGTGAAGCCGTTTTACATAATCCTGGTCAAACACAGCCTTCATCGGTTTAATAGCCTGCAGTTCGTCTTTAACCTTATCCAAATCTTCTTTTGTCAATACTTCTGCATGAGATGCTGCAGCATAAACATCATCTTCAAAGATATCCCAACCTCCAAATACGACGTCGTTGAGATCTGCCAAAGGAACTACGTCCTTAATTTTAGGGAATCTGTTTTCTTCTCTTTTACCTAACCGAATGGTTGCCAATTGAGAAATGGAACCGACAGGAACACCCATTCCTTTTCGAACAATTAATGTTCCTGCAACAAATGTCGAAGCAACTGCTCCTCCCACTCCAATAACAAGAACGCCAAGTTTCCCTTTAGCATCTTTTACATGATTTTTTTCCATAATGCTTATTTAATAATAATTTTCACTTTTCGGCTGAGAAACAACATCAGTCGCTTTTTATTTTGTTTACAAATTAAATACTTTCTCCAATTCATTAAAATCAGAAATAACAGCATCAGCCGTTAAATCCTCCCGATCTTCCTCCCACCCTACTCCTTTGATCCAAATGGTCCGGCACCCGATCTTTGTTGCCGGTATTATATCCTTTGAATGAGAATCTCCAATCACGACTATTTCTTCAGGAAGAAATCCGAGCGCTTCGACTCCTAATGAGAAAATAGCCGGATCCGGCTTTCTTACTCCCACCACCGCAGATTCTATTATTTTATCAAAATAAGATATTAAACCAAAGTCTGTCAATACAGCTTCTACATTTCCATAAAAATTAGAAACCAATACCAACGGATAAACAGAGACCAATTTATCCAATACCGGTTTCGCTTTTTGCAATGTAGAGATAGCAAAGTTATAACATTGATCTGAAACAGCAATAGAATATTCGGAAGTTTTAGCCGTTTCGGCTAAAAAACCGGACTCCACTAACTTACTCATCTGCAATTTTATCTTTTCCAAAAGTAAGTCCCTAAAGGTATGATGAGGTTTTATAACGGGATGAGTAGCCAAATAACGCTCTCCATATACATAGGCTTCTCGGAATGCTTGCCTTTCCACCGGAATGGCATGATCGACATAGGCTTTCCATATCACTTCGGCCCAATGTATGCCATTACTGTCCAATGTTCCTCCGTAGTCAAAGATAATCCCCTTTATCTTCTCTGTATTCAACATAAAATTAACACTTATATAAGAAAAAAGCGGCTCTGTTTTCCGCCCGGTTCAAAATCAATAGAATGACAATCAATTATTTAGTAAACGGTCGTAAAGGTACATCTTTTATCGTAACCCGAAAATGAATTCTTTACAAATATTTTCGTGCCGCCGGACCATGTAAAATAGCAATACATTCAATACAGTTAACTCAAAGACAAAATAAAACCAAGGATATCCGGTCAACACGCTAATAAATAATACAATGGCTCTTGTATTGAAAGATAAGATATTGGTGTATTTCATTAAAGGAAGACTTTTCTTACGAAATTCTCCTCTAAAATCATCGGGAATCTTTTCTCCGTACTTTTCATGCAACAAACGCATCATTTCCTGAAAACGGGGAGACCATTGTTCTTGTCCTTTAGTATAAGACAGATAAAACGTTTCAAACAGCTTAACCACCGGTTGATTCCAACCGATCGTTTCGTATTTTTTCTTCAACTCCTCGGAATTATCCAATTCACTTCCGGATTTTCCTTTCAAAAAGAGCAAATGAATATTCCGGTAATAGTCTGCCATAGCTGCTTGACGACTATGAAAATAGCCGGCTGTTAACGCCAACAAAAAAATCCACCAACCCCAAGTCGGAAATACACGAAACACAATTGCCAGGTAAATGGAAGCAAACCACAAATCTCCGCATGCCCCGTCCAAAATCCGTCCCAAGGGAGATTTTTGTCCGGTCATTCTTGCCAATTGCCCATCAGCACTATCATACGAGTTGGCCCATATTAATAAAAACACACCCAACAAGTTAATCCAAAAATTTTCAAAATAATAACAAATTCCGGCTGCCACTCCTATAAAAATGGATGCTACGGTAATTTGATTGGGAGTAACTCCCAATTTATTAAAAAATAAGGCCCAACGATACCCTATCGGACGATAAAAATGAATATCGATAAATTCCTCCGTATCCGAAGATTTTAAAGTAGATTCAAATGTTGCTTTTATTTCTGCCATTGTTGATAAGAACTGAATTCATATTCGGGATTCGAAACTTCCCGGTTGATATAGTGTGCAATATAAGAGGCTGCCTCCACACGGCAAGGAGCAAAACTGGGCCAATCATTAAAATCAATAATTTTTAAGCTGCCATCCGGCGAAACAATGGCATCCCCTCCGTAAATACCGACATTCAATGCCCGGGAAGCCTTATTGCAAAGAGAAATAAGATAATCAAGATCAAATGGAATTCCTTTGGCTTTTCCATTTATTTTTTCCCAACCAAATTTACTGTGAGTAGACAAATTAGGATAAAACCAATAAAAAAAATCAGTGCCCTTTACTCCATAAAATTTTAATAAATCACCTTCCAAGTGTTCATTGATGACTGCTGTCTTTATACCCCTTAAAAAATACTCGTGAAGCACACCTTCCGTTTCTTCCACATTCCGGGTAAAAGTTACATCTTCCCGATGAATTGCATGAAAATCGCCTCGTTTCACCCAGTATTTTTTATTTGGAGATACAAATTCTCCGGATAAAGGTTCATCGGTCTTTACAATGACACTGTCGGGATGAGGAATATCATGAAATAACAATATGCGAGTCATCTTTTCACGGGTACAATTTTCAATTCCATATCCGGAATTAACCACAATACTTCCCTCTCCTTCCAAACCTTGTAATTTTTGTATTGTATTTTTATCCCTCGCCATATTGAAAATAAAAGGAGATGACAGAGAAGGCTCATTCAAAAACTCCGTTTCAGAATAATCCGATACTTCATATCCTTTTTTTCTCAGATTTTCTGCCGTAAGATTGAATATGGCAGCATCATTTCCTATATGATTAGGAGAATATTGATTTCCCCTCCTTACTCCGATTATCTTTTTTTTCATAAGCTTCTTGATTTTAAGAATTCAGAAATTTCTCTGCTTTCCCGATATCCTCTGCATGATCCACATCCAATATTTTTTCAAAAGGATATGCCTTTAATTTCAATCCGTCGCAAATCAATTGCCGTTGATAATTACGCATGCGTAACACCCCTGTTTTCAAGCATTTTTCTAATGTTTGAATAGCTTGAGGGCATAAACAATAAATTCCGCCTGAAATGTAAGGAGTCACTTTCTCATCATAAAACCCCGTAATATTCATACTTTCCGGATCCACATCTACATATAACGGTTTTTCATCATCAATAAACCCGGTGACAGCCATCATTCCGGCGTAATTCTTATCTGATATAAAGGCTTGTATAAAACTCGAAAACTCATCCTCCTTGAAGACGGTATCTATGGTGGTTAAACAAAATTTGTCATCAGATAAAAAACGACTGAGTTCAAAAAAACTATGCATGGAACCGGGAGTTGATTTTATAATCACATGAAACGGAATATCCATTTTTATTTTGCTCACATGTTCTTGCACTTCTTTCATTTCTTCATTAATTATCAAACTGATAGAAGTTGCATTATTTTTCAGAAAAATGGAGATTAAACGATCCATTAAAGAAATACCGTTTAATTTTACCAATGGCTTTGGATATTTCACCCCTTCCTTTACCAACCTGGACCCTTCTCCCGCTGCTATGATGGCATAATTCATCTCATTTATTTTAATAAAATGTGCAAAGTTGTAAAAAAACTTTATTCTTCACAAACAATCCCTGCTTTTTATACTTAATTATCGTCTTTAGTCAAGTCTAATTTTTCATTATCCGAACCCTTCTCAAAATACTCTTTCTTTAATGGCCGTGCATTTATACTTTCATCCGTCATACGATTTCTGTAAATATCCAATGCTAAATATAAGGCATTTCGAAATGCATCTTCCGAAACTTTATTTTTACCGGCAAATTCATATAAGGATCCATATCCCGGTGATGTTCTTATTACAGGCAAACCGGCCATAAAATGAGCTCCCTCCTCCATTACCAATGTCTTAAAAGGAATCATCCCCTGATCCCGATACATGGCCAATACTCCATCAAAACGGTCAAAATCTCCCCATCCGAAGAAATCATCCGGAGCGTACGGACCAAAACATAAAATTCCGGACTTTCCGGCAGCTTCCATGGCCGGTATGATTATATTTTGTTCCTCTTCCCCAACAAATTCTTTTTCATTAAGCCCGGGATTTAATGAAAAAACAGCTATCCTAGGCGCCCTGATTCCGAAATCAGCAATCAAACTTTGATGAAAGACTTTCAATTTCGAGAGGATCAGTTCTTCTGTTAAAGATTCGGGAACGCTCTTTATAGGAATATTTTCCGTTACTAAAGCAATCTTAATGTCATCTTTTACCAAAACGGTCAATGCTTCTTGCTCCACACCGACTTCCTTTGTAAAATCGTCTTTTTCTTTCTCAAAACCGGGAGCTGTAACAATTACATCCAAAAAACCTCTTTTTAAATCAGTAACAGCTTGCTTCATAGCTAAATAAGCAGCTTCTTCTGCTTCCCGGGTTATTTTGGATAACTCTACTTTTATATCGTCTTTTATACAATTAATAATATTAACCTTATTTATTCCCGCCTCTTCACTTTTAGTGATTGCATTTAAATTTACAGCAGGCAACTCCATCATCTTCCGGTGATAAGCCGCCACTTTAGCTGATCCGTAAATAATAGGAACACAAAGATCTAATAAACGATTATCCGATAATGCTTTTAATATTACCTCATAACCGATA
Organism: Bacteroidales bacterium; assembly: GCA_036787725.1. GTDB lineage: Bacteria > Bacteroidota > Bacteroidia > Bacteroidales > Azobacteroidaceae > DAIQOU01. The sequence continues at coordinate 416 of DAIQOU010000216.1, read as the reverse complement.
CCATTTACATTTCCGTGTGTTATTCCAACTTTGATCATCTTTCTCTCCATAGTAACTATGTAATTTATTATCTTTCTTCTTTCATTACGACCTAAAAGTAATCATTTTACTTGTTAAATGACGTTTTTCTTCTCTTTTTCCATGGTAGAAAGCATACCGCAAGCAGCAAAAATGTCTTCTCCTCTGGAAGTTCTGATGGTACACATGACTTTTTTTGAGATAAGATAATCCCGAAAAACGGTCATTGCCTCTTCATTCGAACTTTTTAATTCTATTCCGGGAATAGAATGATATCGTATTAAATTCACCCGACAAGAAATTCCCGACAATAATTTCACCAGCTCTTTTGCATGTCTTAAATCATCATTTAATCCATGAAACATGATATATTCGAATGAGACTCTTCTTTGATGAGA
>DAIQOU010000741.1:0-2129 GCA_036787725.1 Bacteroidales bacterium | reverse complement strand
ATTCGTCGGAAAGCTTTGTCTCTTTCGTCGGCAAGGCGTCCGACATTTGTCGGACATACTTCCGACAAATGTCGGACGCCTTGCCGACGAATAAATTACTGCTATCGAGATATTAAATTACTGCTATTGGCGACATTATTTTACGCACTATTCCGGAGAATAATGAATGAACCGGAAACGAATCGGTGTCCCATTTCCAATTATCTGTTTAATTTAGATGCCGGATTGGCCGTGGCTACCCGGTAACTTTGGAGAGTAACCGTTGCAATTGTCAGCAAAGCTATCGTTAAGAAAGCAATAAAACACACCCATATATATGATCTGATCCCGGAAAATTCGTTCTTTATTTGCAATATTCGAATCAAATCCATATTCATAACCGTAACTTTTATGTTCTTTAATAATAATTTCAAAAATTGGGATGAACCGATAAAGCCTTGATAAATAGATTTGTATGACTATCACAAAAAACTTTTTTGTTTGAAGATTATACAATATTGTAAAGAATGTTTGCAGTGAAACCGAGGTTGATTTTATCGTAACCGGTCATGTTGAAAAATAGAATAGAGAGGAGAGAAAGGTTCGGATAATAAAAAGAAGCGATCATACGACCGCTTCTTCGATAATGATTCATGCAAAAATAATTAATACTCTGTGTTTTGGGGATCAAAGTTAGTCCAACCTTTCATCCAATTATCAGTATCCGAATCGCTCTTGAAAGCTCCTATATAATCTACTTTTTCAAATCCCGATTGTAATAAAGGATCCGTAAAAGAACCGGCACCCAAGAGGGGACTTCCCGCTGAAGGACCCCAGTTGGGGTTGCTTAATATACTGTTGGGTTGTTTTAGTTTGAGGTCGGCAATGGTTTCGTAGATGTGATTGTTATTCTCTTCTTTTTTGAAAAATGCAGCAGAAAAGGAGTTGTTGTCTTCAAAAGATTTGTTTGCATCGCTTCCCAATACTGTCATTTCTGCAAAATGCAGGTTTTTTAATTTTAAGAGTCCTTCCGTAGCCCATGTTTGAGTTGTACTTCCCTTGTCATTTTCAATAATTAATCCGACAGGAAAACCGAATGCTACCGAATTGAAACAGCTCAAACGTGAATTACGTCGTACTTGCATGGCAGACTGGAATATTCCGAGTTTGGAGCCGTTATGAGGATTATAATTTCCGCCGTTTATGTAATCGCTTGTATTTTGAAAGTCCGAGGCTTGTCCGATGGGTCCGACTAAAGTTACATTACTAAATACGCAGGAGGTATAGGGTTGTTGGGTGGAACCGTCCTTATTATTATCCGATTCAAAACCATTGGAAAGAGAAGTGTCTGCTATTTTGGGATTTCTGACACCCAACAGGAATTGTAATTTTCAGGAATATCCGTAGTCGGTATCGAAATCGTCATCCCATCCGTGATAAGCTACCAAGTATTTTGCATTGACCGATCCTCCAAACCATTCGAAAGAATCATCGTTGCTGTAAGACACCTGGATGTGATCTGCTTGGGTTCCTTTCCCTACTGACCCGAAAGTAATTCCGTTGATTTCCTGATCGGGTTCGAACGGATAACCGGCAAATTCAATACGGACATAACTGATAATTCCTGAATTATCATTGTCGTTGTCTCCGCCGTGAGGCGCGTTGGGGCCTCCCTCTATCGGCATATTGGCACTGTTGTTGTTTTTTGCTTTCCCGCAAATAATCAATCCGCCCCAATCTCCCGGTTTACGATTTCCTGCCGGTTGGTTGGAAGTAAATACAATCGGTTCGGTTGCAGTTCCCCGAGCCATCAGTTTACCCCCTCGTTGTACTATTAAAGCCGCTTTTGTGTCTTTATCTCCTTTGATAATGGTTCCCGGTTCAAATGTTACAGTAACCCCGTCTGTAATGGAAACCCATCCTTTGAGGATATAAGTCCCTTTTTTATAGACAGTATCTTTTGTTATATTGAATTCCTGATCTCCATTACCGATTTGTCCGACAATGGGAGGAGCGGGCAGCGGATCGTTTGCATCATCGCAGGCATTAAAAAAGAGTAGATTTGAACTCATAATACACAAACCGAAAATGAATTTTTTGAATGCATTCATAATGAATTAATTTCATAAATAAAAAAGTGTTTGTTAAAA
>DAIQOU010000006.1:0-25906 GCA_036787725.1 Bacteroidales bacterium | reverse complement strand
AGATTTCTGCGGAGTTTGCCTTAAAGGCCGGTTGCCCGGTAAACATAATCATACTTTATTCAATGAAAAACCAATATTCCGCAGGAAGATTTGTTTTAATATGGGCAAGTATATTGAAATAGATTATTACTACATTTGTCCGATTTTTTTACGGATTCTTTAAATAATTGAAATATGTTTCAGGATATAATACCACATACTTTAAATATCGACTATCAGAACTCGAAACCGGGAAATGATGATTATTTAATTGCTTGTAACAACAACGGCATATTGATTCATACAAATGAAGAATTCCTTTTTCCCACTATAGCCGATGGATATCGGTATTATAATATAAATAGAGACCGGCTTATTTACTTGTTCGATATAGATGGAAAGAAATTTTTCTTTTATCCGGATAAGCTGTCGGCCACAGATGATTTTAAATATCAGGATATACGCTCACTCAGAAGCAGGCAGCCCAAATGGCTATGCTTTGGGAGTGCCACTGCATTACATCTTATCAGGTGGTATGACAACAACCGATTTTGCGGTAAGTGCGGTTACAGGATGATAATCAAAGAAAATGAAAGGGCTTTGTGCTGTGAAGAATGCGGATTAACGGTTTATCCCGGAATAAATCCCGTAATTATTGCAGGGATTACAAACGGAGAACGGTTGCTTTTAACAAAGAATGCGAACTCGGAATATAAAGGTTATGGACTTATAAGCGGATTCATGGAAATAGGCGAAACACCTGAAGATACTGTAAAGAGGGAGGTTTTGGAAGAGGTTGGACTCACTGTCAAGAACATACGTTATTACAAAAGTCAACCTTGGGCATTTTCGGAATCTGTATTAATCGGTTTTTTTGCGGAAGCAGACGGAAATACAGAGCCTGTTCTTGACGGGAAAGAATTGTCTGAGGCCACATGGTTCTCAAGAGAAGAATTACCTGTCGATGGATCCTCCTTCAGCCTTACTTGGGACATGATCGAAAATTTTCGACTCGGGAATGTCCGATAATGCTTTTGCGGACAGAATAATCACAAACTCTCTTTTCCTTTTTTAAAATTCAAAACAGGCAGTCCAAGCGTTTTAATAGGAATGACTTCTAGAATGGTATTGTTTACTTGGTAGATATTGTTCTTATCCATCATAATGTATTCGGATACAATATGCAAACTGTCCCAATCAACTTGTCGAAACAGGCCTGTAAAAATGCGCCACTTATGCTTTCCCCGTTCCTCTATTTTCATTTTCCCTAAGTTATAGCCACCCAAAAGAGTTTTCCCGTCTGTATAAAACTCGGTAGGTTTTCCATGAAGGGTTATCGGATGCAATTTTTCAATATCCACCCCTTCCATTTCTACCGGCTCCGAATTGGAATAATACATTTGTCCTTTATATATATACACGTTGACCGTCAAGCGTTTGAATTTATCAATTTCCATCGATTCATATTTATCGGTTTGGAGATTGTATATCATTACATCATCGAATTTGACCATTTCTAATTTGTTGGAAGATCCGGTGATTCCGTACCGGTTTTTAGAGGTCTCAATCATGGTGTAATAAGAGCCTCCTCCGGCATAAATCTCTTTAGAAGGATAGTAAAGCGTATTCCCCTTCCGGTTTTGACCGACTACAAGTATGTCGAAACAGTTCCATTCGTTCATCGGTTCTTCCGGAAGCCCTTTTTTAATAAGTGAGCCGAGAGTCGGATGGGTTGCTCCGTCAATCAAATAACTTCCATAGACCGATCGGATAGTGCGCAACGAGGAAGCATTCAATCGTGCTCCACCCCCATAAGAATAGGCTGCGTCCCCATAAACCAGATAATTCTCATACGGAATGGCATGTATGACTTTCCCGTTACTCGATTCAAGCATTTGTGTCCCTTTGCCATAGCGGTCAAAATAATATAACCCGTTTTTGTCTGTATAAAAATCATACGCTACATGCTGCAACTCGGTTTCATCAACGGGCATAGATATAGGATAAAAGTTATACCCTCCCACAGAAGGAATAAAATACAGTTTTTTCGATTTATCCTTGAAAATTAATCCTTTCACATGTTTGAGCCCTTTTACGCTAATAGCGGACAGCTGCCTCTTTCGTAACACATATACCACTTCTTCGGTAGGGGAAAAGAGGTAAGAGTAATTATTCTCATACCCTATTGAATGATGAATCAGTTGGAGCGAAGAGAGATCGGATTTAACAGGAAATCCCTCTTTGAAATGTAAGTGTCCGCAAAATATCATACAGGTATTTTGATAATCAATACTTTCTTCCTTAGCATAGGTATATGTATTTCCACCGGTCCATTTTTTTCCAAAAACAACTTTCAGACCGGGATATATCTGATATTCCTCTATGTGGTACATACGGTTGTTAGTCTCTATATTGGTTTGAGAAAAGGCAATCGTGCCATATAAAAAGGTAAATAATAATATCCATTTCATAATTTCCAACTTTGCAGGGTTTCCGCAATCAACTAAAATTTTCATATTTTATTCCGTTGACCTTTGTTGACAAAGGTATTCAATTACGTCATATATCCAAATTGGACGAATCGGCACACAAACGTTATGAGAAGTTGTTGTCTGACAATTCCGATCTTTTCCGTCGTGTAAATTCAGGATATATTGTATCTTATCCGGGGATAATACAAGTCATGCTTAGTAATCCGGGAGGCGGAAAATAATCGTTTTTTTAAACTGTTTTAAATTATATTCCGTTCCCTCTCCGTATCTTTGGCTGCATATTTTAAGTTTAATCGAATCTTACGTCTAAAAAATAAATTATGTCATTAAAAAGCAGACACTTCGGACTTGATTTATTGAGAGTAATAGCATGTTATCTGGTAATACAGGTGCATGCGGGAGAGTTTTTTTATATAGGTGAAGGAGGAACAGTTCTTTCGGGTGCCGGACCTTATTGGGTAAATTTATTTAATACAAGCGGAAGGGCAGCAGTTCCGCTATTCATCATGATAACGGGTTATTTTGTATTGCCTGTTAAGAATAATGTATCTGATTTTTTCAGAAAACGTTTTACCCGGGTAACTGTCCCTTTTATTATCTGGTGTGTACTCTATGCTTTATATAAATTTTTCATGAAAGAAACCGACCTGCAAGGTATGTTCATTAATATCTTAAAGATCCCGGTTAATTTCGGAACCGAAATTGGGCATCTTTGGTATATTTATATGTTGATCGGATTGTATTTGTTCTTTCCGGTTATCTCGCCCTGGATCACATCGGCTTCCCGAAAAGCAATTAACCTCTACCTTATTATCTGGTCCACTACTTTGCTTTTGCCTTATATTCATCAGGTCTTCCCTGAAATATTGGGGGAGTGTTATTGGAATAATACCCCTTTGTTATACTATTTCAGTGGATTTTTAGGATATGCCATACTTGGGGCATATATGAAAAAATATTATTCACAAAAAGCAACGTATGATTCTCTCTTAGGTTTTACTTTGTTGGTTATCGGATTTATTATTACAGCCGGAATATTTTATATCCGTTTATCTTCAGAATCAACCGTTCCGGAGCTGGAACTGTCATGGGGTTACGGAACTGTCAATGTGGCCATGATGGCTATAGGATTATTTCTTATTCTGAAAAACAGAAGCGATAAAAAAGAGGGCATTGTAAAGAAAGCTGTTACCGGTATATCCAATATGAGTTATGGGATGTATCTTGCTCATATTATGATTCTTAATTTTTTTTATTTTTTATTGAACGGATTAATCGATGAGATATGGATTAAATTGCCTTTACTATCTGTTTGTACTTTCGTTGTCTCTTATTATCTTATTAAAATCATTTCTTATTTGCCAAAGAGTAAATATATTATAGGATAAGTAATAGAGTTTATATTCAACATAAAGTCTAATACGATACACAACTAAAGGCATAGTGGAAAGCAATAATAAAAACAATACGACTGTAAAACAATTCCATAATCCGCACGGATTTTCGTGCAACGTTTATGTATTGAGTTCGGAAAAAGATTGTTCTGTCTCTTCTTGATTCGTTTTATTTGTATGTATTGCAATAAATTCTTTAGGAAGCATCCCATAAGCTTTTTGGAAAACCCTGGTAAAATAAGACGGGGTATTGAATCCCACACTATATGCCACCTCATTTATTCTCATGTTTGTTTCCAGTAACAGCTTACAAGCTCTTCTTAAACGGTAATTCCTTAAATAGTCTCCGGGAGTTACCCCGCTGATTGATTTTAGTTTCTTTTGCAAATTTGAGCGGCTCATATTAAATATATTTACCAGCGACTCCACCGAAAAATTTTCGTCAGATATGTTTTTTTCTATCTCTTCGTTTAATCTATTCAAGAAGAATTGTTCATCTTTGTTGGTCCCCAATATTGAATAGGAAAGAAGAGGTGATCGGTTAAATGTTTCAAGAATTATTCGCCTATTCTCCAACAAGCTGATAATCTGCGCTTTCAGATAAGATACAGAAAAAGGCTTCTCTATAAAAACTTCGGCTCCCGAATGTAATCCTTCGGCTTTAACGGCATTTTCTGTTTTAGCCGATAATAATATAATCGGAATATGATTGTAATTGATGTCCGATTTCAATTTTTTAGTAAATGAGATACCGTCTATACCGGGCATCATTATATCGGAGATGATAAGTTCGTAGCTATTACTTTCCAGCAGAGAGAATGCTTCGTCCACATCTAAGGCTGTATCAACAACATACTCGCTTTTTAATGAGTTTTCAAGAAATTGCAGCATTTCACTATTATCGTCCACTATCAGTATATTACTCTTTTTATTTGATTCTTTGGTAATGAATAAGATTTCTCGTTCTTTCGTTTTTGTATTCGGTTCACTATGCAAAGGAATCTGTGCCATATCGGAGAATGTAAAGATAAATATACATCCTCCAGGCTCCGCATCGGCGACTGATAGAGCTCCATTCAGTTTTTCAGCCAAGTTCCTGGCCAGCGACAATCCCAGTCCTATCCCGTTATTGTTGGATTGAATCTGATAAAACGGGTCGAAGATGTTTTTTTTATGCTCATCTGCAATACCTTTTCCGTTATCTGTCACCGATATTGAGTATACATTATCATCACTTTTGGTGAGAGATAATACTATTTTATCCTTAGTATATTTAAGGGCATTGATAAGTAAATTTCCTATTATTTTAGTTAGAGCATCTTTGTCGGTATTTACATAGCATTCGTCTTGGGGCAGCCGGATAGTAAGATTTATATTTTTATTTTGGGCTGTTTTACCAAAGCGATAATATATTTCGTTCATGTAGCCGTGAAGACCAATCTTCGACGGATTTACTATATACTGAGTTGAATCCATCTTCCGGAAGTCTAACAATTGATTAATAAGCTCTGTCAACCTGTTGCAATTTTTTTCAATTATCGAGACATTCTGTTTTGTCTCCGGACTTCCTTCTTTCGAGTTGATTACTTCTTCCAAAGGTGCTGAAATCAGAGTCAACGGTGTTCTTATCTCATGAGCAATTGTTGTGAAAAATTCTATTTTTGATTTAAAAGCCAGGGTTTCCTGCTCTATTTTGAAGGACTCAAGGCGTTGCTGTTGCTGCTTACTATTCTTTTTCCAAAGGAATGATATTATCAGATAAATAAGGAATAAGATCAGTATAATATAAATGATCTTGGCAGGAATCGAAAGCCAGAACGGAGGCAATATTTCCAATTCTATCTGAGTACCTTCTTCATTCCATAACCCGTCGTTGTTAGAACCTTTTACTTTAAACACATAATTTCCCGGGGTCAGATTCAGGTATGTAACATTTTTATTGTTTCCCACATAATTCCATTTTTCATCAATACCTTCCAATTTGTAGGCGTATTGATTTTTTGACTGGATCGGATAACTAAGGCTTACATACGATATGGTAAATGAAGATTTATTATAAGGCAATACTACTTTTTGTTTTTCATTAATCTTTTTCTGAATTTCACTATTAAATTCTGTATCGGTATTATCTAAAATATTTATGTGTGTTATTTCAATAGGTGGAAGAACTTTATTCCTATTATTATAAATATCTTGCGGATAGAAGGAGCTAAATCCGTTAATCCCTCCGAAATAAAATTTTCCGGCATGGGTTTTACAGCTTGATTTATAATTAAATTGAGAACTTTGCAAACCATCTTCTTTACTATATATCCGAACATTTTCTATGTTCAGAATATCATTTATCTGGATAATACCTTTGTTGGAACTTAACCAGTAATTTCCTTGCGGGTCATCCTGTATCCCATAAATGACATTATTAGGGAGCCCTTCTCTCTCAGATATATTGATGAAAGAATCTGTCTTATAATCATAAACGAAAAGACCTCTTCCTTCACTAGTAAAAATTAGCCTTTTTCGGGAATCAATATAGATATTGATAAGCCGGCTCCCCACAATAGGATCGTTTTTGGGGAATATGGTGTCATAATGTATCCATTCTTTAGATTGTACATCGTATTTTATTGCGCCTGAACCATAAGTAGCTATCCATAAATTTCCTTCATAATCTTCTTTTATATCGTAAATAAACGTTTTTATGTCCCGAAGACGGGTAAAATTATTTTTATTCTCATTGTACTTATTCAAGCCTACATTAGTTCCCACATATATGTCCCCGTTTTTTGTTTTATAAAAAGCATATATACAATCATTATCGATACTATTTTCATTTATTCTATTATGCTCGAAAGTATGCATTGATTTACTTTTCGTATTGTAGACATGAATCCCTTTGGTGTAGGTACCGATCCACAAGTTATCTCCATCCAGCATCAGGGAGCGTACATCATGATACGATTTCTTTATAGGTTGGCTGATTATTTTTGTTTTTGTATCATAATAGTTTACTCCACCGTTTTCGGTGGCAATCCACAAATTCCCTACCCGGTCTTCACAAAATTGTCCGACTGTTTTACCCGACAATGTTCCGCCAATAACATTTGGAGTATAAGTTTCAATATAAGATTTACCCGGTTTCAGATAATTAATTCCACCGGAATAAGTTCCTATCCATATTCCGCCCTCTCTGTCTTTATAAATGGAATATACACCCGGGTCACTCAAGCTGTAATCCAGATTAGGGACATCTATTCTGTTGCTTTTCTCTGTGTTTGTATTAAACATATATAATCCATTGTCAGAGCCCACTAACAGGACATCATCCGCATATGGAAAGACAGCCATAATGCGCGTAACGGAGGGAGACTCCTTTTCCGATTTTAGGAAAGTAGTATAGTTGTTCGATTGTTTCCGGTAAAAACGGAGACCTTCGTACCATGTCCCGATCCATAAACAACCTTTTTGGTCTTCAAATATTGTTTGTATCTCATGTATGGAGTTGTCTTCGAAACTATACATACTTTCTACAGGATCGAACATGTCGGTATTAGGATTGTAGTTTAACAGCCCCAGCCTCGTTCCTACCCATATATTACCTGAAGCATCGCCATATATTGTCCAAACGATATTCGAATCAAAATTAAACCCATTTGTTTTAATTTTTCTCAATTCATCGCGAATTATATTGTAAACAAAAATCCCCTGCGAATTTGTCCCAATCCATATATTACCGAGCGAGTCTAAATGAATGGCATTAACAGTATAAAAGATTTGGAAACCATCGTCGGTAATGTTATCTACTTTCCCGAATGTTTCGTCCATCATGTCCATTATATACAATCCTCCCTCGGTACCGATATAAAGTTTATTGTTTTTGTCCTCTACAATACAATGTATTATATTATTCCCTATCGATTTATCATTATCAACAACATGCCTGAATATTTTAAATTTGTGCCCGTCAAAGCGATTAAGCCCGTCTTTTGTACCAAACCACATGAAACCCTTCGAATCCTGCATGATACAAAAAACCGTATTTTCTGAAAGTCCGTCGTCTACCTGTATTCTCTTGAAACGAAAATCAGAATGAGTTTGAGGGAATAAGTAACTGTTAATTAAACAAAAACAGAATAAAACAATGCTTACTTTACGGTTATTCATAATCCGGTAAATCTCTGAAAAATATCAGCTCTAAGATAAAGATTTTGATAAAAACAAAATGTCAAAATTGATTTTTTTACGTCACTTTTTAGTAATACAAGCCCTTTAATCACCACTATTATTACTTTTCTACTAAAATTTCACATAAAGTACATCTTAAAACATCTAAGTTTGTCAACGAACCATAAAGAACGTTAATCATTTTACAATTTAATACCATTATATAAATGAAATACCTTTTTTCTTTTTTATGTTTGCTTGTATCCTCTGCAGCATTCGCATTCCAACCGACAAACCTGCGTTGCGAACATCGGATTAATCCTCTGGGAATCGATACTGAGGCCCCGCGCTTGACATGGATGCTTGATGATAACAGACAGGGAACAAAACAAACGGCGTATCAATTAATCGTAGGAACAGATTCTCTGCAAGTGGCAAACGGACAGGGAGATATGTGGAATACCCAAAAACAGGATTCTGAAAATATACTTGCCGTTTATGCCGGAAAAAAAACCAAGCCTTTTACGCGTTACTATTGGAAAGTAATTGCATGGGACCGGAACAATGAGCAAGCCTCGTCATCGGTCAATTCATTCGAAACGGGAATGATGAATATAGAAAACTGGCAAGGGGCCTGGATCAGCGACGGGAAAGATATCGATTATAAACCGGCGCCTTATTTCCGTAAAAAATTCGCATTAAACAAAACAATTGTATCGGCGCGAGCATATATTGCCGTTGCGGGCTTATATGAACTGTATATCAATGGAAAAAAAATAGGTAATCATTGTCTCGATCCTATGTATACCCGTTTCGATCGACGAAATTTGTATGTCACTCACGATGTTACCCCATATCTTCAGACCGGGGACAATGCTGTAGGCGTGCTTCTCGGTAATGGCTGGTACAACCACCAATCGATGGCAGTATGGGATTTCGATCGCGCTCCGTGGCGTAACCGTCCTGCGTTTTGTTTAGACCTCCGTATTACTTACAATGACGGTACAACGGAAGTAATCAAAAGCGAAAGAGATTGGAAAACCTCATCGGGAGCATTAATTTTCAACAGCATATACACCGGCGAGCACTATGATATGCGTCTTGAACAAGAGGGATGGAACACAGCCTTTTTCGATGACTCGGAATGGGATGGAGTAAGATATCGCTCCGTTCCGTCCGAAGTTGTCTCTGCACAGCAGGTACAGCCTATCCGGAATATGTTGGCGATTCCGGCCGTATCGCTCCGAAAATTTGACGAAAAGACTTACGTATTCGACTTTGGACAAAATATGGCGGGAGTCACACACATCAAGGTTTCGGGAGAAGCAGGAACCACAGTGAAGTTAATACATGGCGAACGGTCGTACAAAAACGGGAGTGTCGACATGTCCAACATAGATGTATATTACAGAGGAGACAAGGAAGAAGACCCTTTCCAGACAGACATATTGATTCTTGACGGTAAAGGCGAGAATGAGTTTAGGGCGAGGTTCAATTATAAAGGTTTCCGGTATGTAGAGGTGACAAGCGATAAGCCCATCCAACTTTCAGAAAGTAGCCTGACTGCCTATTTCATACATAGTGATGTACCTAAATCGGGAGAAATAAAAACAACCAATCCGCTGATCGACAGGTTGTGTTGGGCATCGGACAATGCTTATCTGTCCAATTTGATGGGGTATCCGACAGACTGTCCTCAGCGCGAGAAAAACGGATGGACAGGAGATGGACATTTGGCAATAGAAACGGCTTTATATAACTTCGATGGGATTACTGTGTATGAAAAGTGGCTCGCCGATCATCGCGACGAACAACAGCCTAACGGAGTACTGCCCGATATTATTCCCACCGGCGGATGGGGTTACGGAACCGATAACGGAACGGATTGGACAAGTACTATTGCCATTATTCCTTGGAACTTGTATCTGTTCTATGGAGACAGTAAACCGCTGGCAGACTGTTACGAAAATATAAAAAGATATGTGAACTATGTTGACCGTATCAGCCCCAATCATTTGACTACATGGGGGCGTGGTGATTGGGTTCCGGTAAAATCACAATCTAACAAAGAGCTGACTTCCTCTATATATTTTTACGTAGATGCTAAAATATTGGCTAATGCGGCTGCATTGTTCGGAAAGCAAGACGACTTTCGTTACTATTCAGACTTGGGAGAGAAAATAAAAAAAGCGATCAATGACAAATATCTGAACCGTGAGACCGGTATTTATAATAACGGTACGCAAACAGAATTAAGTGTCCCCCTCCAGTGGAAAATAGTACCGGAAGACATGGTGCCTAAGGTTGCCCGTAATTTGGCTAACAAAGTGAAAGACGCCGGTTTCCATCTTGATGTAGGGGTATTGGGAGCAAAAGCCATACTGAATGCTTTGAGCGAGAACGGATATGCAGAAACTGCCTATAAAATAGCAACGCAAGATACTTATCCTTCGTGGGGATGGTGGATTGTGAATGGTGCTACCACCCTCTTGGAGAACTGGGACTTACAAGCCGAGCGCGACATCTCGGACAATCATATGATGTTTGGTGAAGTTGGCGGATGGTTTTACAAAGGCTTGGGAGGTATCTTCCCCGACTCTCAACAACCGGGATTCAAACACATCATCTTACGTCCGAATTTCGTAAAAGGATTAGATGCTTTCGAAGCTAAGCACCTGTCACCATACGGGGAAATTATCTCGAAGTGGTCGGTAAAGAAAAAGAACGTAACCTACAAAGTAGTTATTCCTGCCAATAGCAGTGCAACATTGTATTTACCGGACAATATTGGCGGAGAAAAAATAAGGTCGCTGGAAGCAGGTACGCATATCCTGAAACTGAGAAGAGAAAAATAATTTTTGTTTGAATCAAATGTGGCAGAAATAAAGATAAAAGAAGTAACCCGGATGATGCTTAAGAACACCCGCTTGCGCCGGATATTTGAGAACTTGTTATCCCAATATTTCAGACACTATCATGCACTACTATAAATACGCTATTTGGAGGGCTTATTCCGAAATTGATAAATGAAGGGGAAAGTGGACCTGCTGAATTATATTTGAAAGAAATGTTTAACCTATAAAATTATACAAGAGAATGAATAGAAGAAGTAATAAACTATTAAATCGGAATGTAAGTAAAAAATGGAACCACAAAAAAATACAATTTTAATATCAAAATAATTAGAGTATGATAAAGAAAACATGTAGAATATCAGCGTTAACCGGTCTGGTACTATTGCTGGCTTTTATAGGGCTTCCGATAAAAAGCTTTGCTCAGACTTCCCGATCCGACACACAGAAAACAATCCGGGGTATTGTGAAAGACAAGCAAGAAGAAACCCTCATTGGAGCCGGCATCACCGTAAAAGGTACGACAAATGCGACAATAACAGATATAGACGGCAATTTCTCCATTAATTGTAATGAAAACGACATTCTGGTCTTTTCATACATAGGATATCTTCCTCAAGAAAAGAAAGTCGGAAGTTCGACCTTTTATTCAATAATTATGGAAGAAGACACAAAAATACTGGACGAAGTTATTGTGATCGGTTATGGAACAACTACCCGTAAACATGTGATCGGAGCAGTAGATCAAGTAAGAGACAATCTCATCAAAGACCGTCCGGTAGCCAATATCAGTCAAGCCTTACAAGGCGCGTCGCCAAGCCTCAGTATTCAGCAACGGAGTATGAACCCAAACGATAATACAATGAATATCAACATCCGTGGTATCAGTTCGATGAATAACAACGATCCCTTGATCGTTATCGACGGTATGATTGCTGACGATGTGAACGCTATGAATATGCTCAATCCGAACGATATAGAGAATGTTTCGGTGTTGAAAGATGCCGGTACTGCCGCTATCTACGGTTCTCGTTCGGCAAACGGAGTGATATTGATTACAACTAAAAAAGGACGTACGGAGATGAAACCTGTTATCTCTCTCAACACTTCGTTAGGGAGCCAGAATCCGGATATTTTGCTCAAACCGTTAAAAGGTTATCAGAATGCACTGCTCCGGAACGATTCGTATGTCAATTCCGGCAAAGATCCGGTCTATACTCCGGAACAAATTGCCGAATTTGCAAAAGGTGACAGTGAATGGGGTTACAAAGCCATTATGAAAAACGCCTTACAACAAAACTACAATCTGGGAGTACAAGGAGGATCGAAAACAACATCTTATAATATCTCTTTTGGATACTATGATCAGGAAAGTAACTACAAAGGCCAAGATTTTGGAGTTAAAAGATACAATCTGCGCAGCAATATAGTGACAGACATAGACAAGCTGAAACTGACCGCACTTCTTGCTTACGACCGGAAAGAAGGCCGTTCGGACAGAGGCGGTTTGCACATAGCAGACGTAATGCGTGTTCCAACATATAATACGTATAACATATATCCTGACGAGGATGGTAAATATTACAATAATGATATCACAAGCGGCGGCAATTATCTCGCAGAATTGTATCATGGAGGACTTACGACCAACGATGAAGATCACTTTCAAGGTATTGCATCGGGCGAATATAATATCCTGAACGGACTGAAAGCAAAAGCCGTGATCGGATATGACATCAGATCGGAGCACCGGCTGATAAAAAGGAGGTATTATCCGGTTTATAATTATGCAGACAGGGACGTAATCGTAAATAAAAGTAATGAAAAGAACTTTGATATTGAAGATTACAACAGTAAGTCAACCATGTTGAATACCCAGTTCCTTCTCGATTACAACAGAACTTTCAACAGTGTCCACAATGTAACAGGATTATTCGGATATACAACAGAATCGTACCGCAGAGAAGCGAATGAGATCAAACGGAAGTTTGTCGATCCCGATCTCTATCAGGATACGGACGACACCATCTACGATACCGGCAGCTACAACGCTCCCAACGGATTCAGAGAAAGGGCCCTTCACTCTTGGCTGGGACGCCTCGGATATTCCTATATGGATAAATATTATGCAGAATTTAATGCCCGTTACGATGGTTCCTCCAGATTCATGAAAGAACACCGGTGGGGATTCTTCCCTTCCGCATCGTTAGGATGGAGAATATCGGAAGAGGGATTCATGGAATCTTACAGAGAAAAAATAGGAGATCTGAAAATCAGAGGGTCATACGGACTATTAGGTTCACAGGCTGTAGATGATTATCAATTTATGGATACTTATCAAGTATATACCAATGATTACGGGTTTAACAAAACCCCTACTACCACAGCCGGATACACTTTCGGTAATAAACTATTGTCATGGGAAAAGACAAGGACATTCAACATCGGTTTCGATGCTTCTTTTCTGAATAATTCGTTGACCGTGACGTATGATTTCTTCAATAAATACACAACAGACATCCTGCTGACACCACAGACACCCAGTACCCTGGGAGGAGCCGTCCCCAAAGTCAATATAGGAGAAATGCGCAACAGAGGATGGGAACTGGGCGTGAATTACAGGCTCAATCATTCCGATTTTTCTCACTTCTTCGGGTTCAATATAGGAGATACGTTTAATAAAGTGATGAAATACGGCAAGCAAGATATTGTTAAGGCGGATGAAATAGAACGTATCATTCGCGAGGGAGTACCCTTGTACAGCTATTACGGATTCAAGACTGACGGATTATTTCAGAATGAAGAAGAAATAAAAAATTCGGCAACGATTCCGGGCTCCAACCTGCAACCGGGTGATATAAAATACGTCGACCGCAATGGAGACGGCGTTATCGATGATAACGACCGCTATATATTGGGCAATGCCTTTCCTCGCTACATATACGGACTTAACTACATGGTTAATTGGAAAGGATTTGACATGAATATGCTGTGGCAGGGTGTCGGCAAACGAGACATGGCTTTGCGTGGCGAGATGATAGAACCGTTTCATGGAGGTTATTACTTCGTGATGTTCAAACATCAGCTCGATTATTGGAGCGCCGGCAACACGGATGCCAAATACCCCAGGCTGATAAATAATTCCTCGGGATCGTACAAAAACAACTATCAACAGTCTTCCGACTTCAATATTTATAATGCTGCATACCTGCGTCTGAAAAATATCCAGATAGGATACACCATTCCTAAAAATATAACAAAGAAAATAGGTATTAATAAAATACGTGTATATGCAACAGGGCAGAATTTACTGACATTCACCAAAAATAAGTTTATTGATCCCGAATCTTCCGAATTTGGCAACAGCATGAATGCTGCCGGTGCAAATAGTGGACGTAATTATCCTACTCTGAAGTATTATGGTGGGGGACTTGATATAGAATTTTAATGATAGTAATCAGATATAACATAAACATATGAAAAAAATATTAACAAAATACTCGTTATGGTCTCTGTTTGTCTCTGCATTCCTGTTTACAGGTTGTGTCGACTTGGATGTGACTCCTTCCGATAAATTCACTGACGAGACATTCTGGACTTCGAAAGATAAGGCCTCTTCACTACTGAATATGGCATATCGCCAGATGAACGATCCCGGACGGGTTTTTCGCGATGAAAGGCTGAGTGATAACCTCTACAATGGATATGGAAATACCGATGATACAAAGATTATCGGCAATGGACAGGCCAGTGTTTCTACCGGATTATTCAACAGTTATTGGGGAGATGTGTATGGAGGTATAAAAACAACACATACCTTTTTGGCTAACGTAGACAGAGTAGACATGGACGCTGCCCTTAGAGAAAGAATGAAAGCCGAAGCCCGATTTATACGCGCTTATCTTTTCTTCCAATTGACCAATTGGTACGGAAATGTACCTTTCTTCACGGAAGATATAGACTTGGAAACGGCAAAAACAATATCCCCCACTTCACAATCTGCCATCGTAGAATGGATACATCAGGAATTGGAAGAGATTGCAGAAATATTGCCTGCCAAAGAGAATTATGCCCCGGGAGACAGAGGACGCATTACCCGTGGAGCAGCAGTGGCTTTCAACGCCCGTGTTGCCCTCAATTTTAACGATTGGGCAAAAGTGAAAGAGTACGCCGGCAAGCTTATCAACAGCACCAACTATGGCAATTATTCACTCCACCCCAATTATCAGGAATTATTCTATAAGGCGAACGAATACAACAACGAGATCATCCTCGATGTTCAGTATGTGCCCGAGCTGCGTACATGGACCGAAATATCTACCTATGTTCCGTTCAGCTTCCCTTCTGTTCAATATATATTAGCCAGTCCGGCACAAAGTCTTATCGACACATACCTGATGAAGGACGGCAGTAAATGGGACGAGACCAAAGACCCTTATGAGGGTCGCGATCCCCGTATGGATATGACTATTGTACGCCACGGAAGCACAGTAAAGCAGAAAGATGGCAGTACCTATGTTGTGAATGTCGACCCTAATGATGCAAGTAACAAAACAAACGATAAAATAGGTGTTGAGAGCGGATCGCTGACCGGCTATTTTTACAGAAAATATTATGATCCTAACCCCGATGCATGGACAGTAGGATCGTGGAGTTGTAATGTCAACTTTGTCACCATGCGTTATGCCGATGTATTGCTGATGTATGCCGAGGCGATGAACGAATTGGGAGAAATGAATTCTACTATTTGGAATCAGACAATAAAACTGCTCCGCCAACGTGCCGGATTCGACAGCACTCCGGCAGCATTGGATTATCCGTCGGGGGATGATATCCGTCAGATCATAAGAGACGAACGCCGCGTTGAGCTGGCACTGGAGGGTACACGTATATACGACATACGTCGTTGGAAGATAGCCGAAAAAGTATTGAACGAACCTTTCAGAGGCGCTAAATTCAAATTGAGCGGAGGTACAATAACTTATTTTTCTTACGGAGAGAATTCATTTAATAAAGACCGTGATTATTTGTGGGCTATTCCAAGACAACAATCAATTATTAATCCGAATTTGGGACAAAATCCCGGCTATTAATACACAATTTGTTATTTAATCAATTAAAAAAGATAAAAAGATGAGAAACAAAATATTATTTGCAGCAATCGGTTTTCTGTTCCTGACATTAGGAATATTCTCAAGTTGCGAGAAGGTAAAAGAGTTTGAGGACGTAAAAGTTACGGCAGTAAAAGATTTGTACGAACCTGCGAAAAACAAATACGTCGTATTACAATCCATATCCAACCTGTTTTTTGAATGGGGTAAAGCTTATGCCGAAGACAACAGTATTGTATTCTACGAAATTGTATTCGATAAAAAGGGAGGTGACTTTTCCAACCCTATATATACAATGGAATCAGACTCTAAGGGTTTGAGTACAAGTGCATCTGTTCCGCAAAAAGTTCTCAACCGGATAGCTGCGATAGCAGGTGCCGGAACAGGTGAAGAAATCACTGTCGAGTGGGCTGTTCGTTCCAACAGAGGGATAAACTTTGTTTTGTCGGAAGAATCGAGAGAATTAACACTTGTGCGCCTGCTCGGCATCGATGAGCTTCAGGTAGGAGAGAAACTGCATATCACAGGCGAAGGCTCGGAAGAAGGACAGGAACTAAAAGCTGTACAATACGGTAGCGCAACTGTTTATGAAATTTATTCACAGCTGGAAGCCAACAAACCGTATCATTTTTACTCCTCAATAAATGGTAATGAAAGGACATTCTCGATAAAAACAGATGGAGCAACTTTCGAGGAAACAACCGGTTCTGCTACTGCAGGCGCTACTGTAAACCAAACAGGAATTTACCGTATAAAACTTGATTTTGAGATAGCTAAGGTAACAGTAGAAAAAGTAGATAAAATCGAATACCTGATGTGTTTCTCCGAAGTAAAAACGGAATTAACTTATGAAGGGAAAGGTGTATGGAGACTGCAAAATATGAATCTGGTTTATCCTGCCACAGGTTGGGAATGGGATCCGTACGATTCGCGTTACAAATTTATATTTACCATCAACGGACAACCCGAGCATTGGGGGTATAAAGGAGGAAGCGACGACCGTCCCGATATAAGCGACGAAAACTATCGCAATTTAGTAAAACTCGAAGGTACCGGAAACTGGGACGGACCACTCTTTAAAGCTCCCAACCAATTGTTCGATGTGAGTAACCCTTCAAGATACTACGCAGATATTGTAGTCTCGATGAATGCATCCAAAAGCAACTATACTCACGATTTTGAAAATACCCACGAATAAACTGTTATCAGTCTGTTCTCTTTTGAAGAGAACAGACTGTATGAAATAAAAACTAAATAAATATGAAAAAAATGATATTTGGAATTATACTGGCATTTTTCGCTGCATCATGCGACTCGTACGAAGACGAATATATAGAAGTGAGTAAATTCCCCAAATACTCGTGGACAGCCGCAGTCGACAGCAGTACAATCGCTTTTGTCAACAAATATTGGAATACGACATACCATTGCTTCAACAATACATTCGAAGGCGAAATCGGACAATACGATTATTGGCCCGAAGCGCATGCGTTAGACGTTGTTGTGGATGCTTATCTGCGGACAAACGACAACACTTATAAACAAGTAATTTACGACTGGTACGATGGAGTAAAAGCAAAAAACGGAGTAGCCAACAATTGGCGCAACAGTTATTATGACGATATGGGCTGGCACGGCTTAGCGCACATGCGGGCACTCGAAGCTACAGGCGATACGAGGTTTGAAGAATCTGCCCGGAATTTATGGCATTGGGTCACCGAAGGATGGACAGACTATGACGGAGGAGGCATCCAGTGGAGAGTAGGAACCGATGCCGAGAGCATCAGTAAAGGGCTTCCGGCAAACGGTCCGGCCTGCATTATTGCCGCACGCAGAGCATCTAAATACCCTGACGAAATTGTCAACGGATATACAAATACAGAATGGGCCCGGAGGATTTATGAATGGATGAAATACAACAGGATGGTATTGCCCACAGGCCGGATTTTCGAGAATTTCGATGATACCAACTCCGATTATTCGTACGATTACGGTACATTCATCGGTTCTGCCGTGGAATTATACAATCTGACCAACGATAAAGTATATCTGAATGATGCACTCAAAGCTGCCAATTATCACATCTTGCATAATATCAATTCTAACAATCAAGTGATGAGGGATTTTGGAGAACAGACAGCAAACGGAGGAGGACACGATTGTAATCTCTTCAAAGGGATTTTTGTCCGGTATTTCACTATCTTGATTCAGCACCCTGATACTCCGGAAGGAGACAGAAAAAGATTTATTAACTTCTTGAAGAATAATGCGAACTATTTGTGGACAAACGGAACACAAAAAATTCCGACTATCAAGTTCAGTCCTACCTGGTGGGAAATACCAACTAAGGACACTTGGGGAGATTTGCGCTCGGCCATAAGTGCCGCTACAACTCTCGAAGCCGTTGCTTTATTAGAGAAGAACGGTTATTTGAAATAAACCACAAAGTCAGATATATTTACCACGCAAGAAGAGGGTGTATCACAATGTGATTTCACCCTCTCTTTATCCGGGTACCTATCTGAGAACAAATCCGGATATTCAATTCTCAGAGGCTTAATTTCTATTTTGAGACATCCTTTTCTTTATTTATCCATGATATAAGCTTCATGATATTTTCACCTTACTCCTTCAGTAGACTCTCTTAACCTCATCTTTGCATCCAGCACTATTGTACGCTCTTCCATTGCAGGATTTTTTATTTTCTCAAGGATAAGTTCAGCGGCAGTTTCTCCAATCTCAAATAGTGGTAAATCTACCGTTGTAAGCGGCGGATAAACCATTTCGGAAAGGAGTGTTCCTGAAAAGCCGACAACCGCAATATCATTGGGTATATGAATTTTCTCACTTTTCAAGTGGCTCATTGCTCCAATGGCTATGATGTCTGTATAAGCATGAAGTGCATCAATGGGAATATTCTTATCTAATAATTGTTTCATTGCTTTTATCCCGTCATCAAAATGCATCCCCGGACTCTTGATCACCAAGTCTTCGTTGTACGGTATCTTAAATTTTGCCAACACATCTTTATAAGCTTTGAAACGAACACTTGAACTTTGCATATAATCGGGTGCTTTAATATGGGCTATATGTTTCCTCCCTTTCCTTATTAAATGTTCCACCAGAAAGAATGTTTTAATATAATCATCAGCAACGACTTTTGAGACATCAAAATCAAACGTAGGAATGCGGTCATAAAAAACAAGCGGAACACCTTTATTTTTCAGACGTTTAAACTCGTCTCTATTCATGTCTCTATGGCAAATCCCCACGATGATTCCGTCAACCATGAAACTTTCCATCAGTCGGAGATTCTCTTTCTCTCGTTCCGGATTCTCATTTGATTGGGCAATGATTACTTTCAATCCTTTTTTATACAACACATTTTGTACCCCATCAATGATACGGGCAAAGAATGGAGTATCCATTTCCGGAACAATTACGCCCACAGTATTTGTTCTTCCCGATTTCAGATTAATAGCCACCGGGTTACGCATATAACCTAATTCCTCTGCGGCTGCCAAAATCTGTTCTTTTGTTTCTTTCCTGATATTTTTATCATCGGCTAAAGCCCTGGAAACAGTCGAAACCGATACAGACAGGTACTTGGCTATGTCTTTAATAGTAATGTGTTTCATGGTAAAAAAGAAATATAAATTGAACAAAAATACAGTTTGAATTTCACTCCCACAAATAATTATATATTAAATGAACGTGTGAACCGGTTTTGGAAACGTTTGCAGATTTTGGGAACGTTTGCGGGAACGTTTGCAGGTGAAAACATTCAAAATCAACAGAAAATCAATCATCCCTTCCTCTATATTTGTCTGCATAATAACTTGAAAACATATTATACCATGAATAAAAGTCGAATTACCTTATTAGGCCCATACATTATTTTGACCTTTTGCTTTTTTATTGTTGGATTTATGGCAACAGTAAACGATCAAAGTTTAGGTCCGTTAAGAACTGTACTTCTTGAGCATGCAGGAAGATTTAAAAACACATACGCAGAATTGATCTCATGCTGTTTCTTTACCGGTTTTACCATAAGCGCCCTTATGAGCAGTAAGTGGATTAACCGTTACGGATACAAAACGCCCCTTATGCGCGGGTTGGTTCTCATGGTGGTTGCACTACTGACATCGACATTATCATCATGGGTAGCTGAAAACTATGGTCATATAGTTGTCCACATATCAGACGGACAAATACCTATCGGCTTTTTTATCTTCATCCTCGGTTCCTTACTTACAGGTGCTGCCGCAGCTATGATGCAAACGGTAATCCTACCTTATGTCGCTGCCTATGAAATACCGAATACCTCTGTCGTTCAGCGTGTCAATATTACCAGCGCAGCCAACTCGGTCGGTACTTCCATTGCTCCCTTCTTTGTAACATTGGTAATTTTCCGTGGTGTAAAATTCGAAGATGCAAATCCGGGAAGTATTATGTTGCCTTATATATGTATTGCCATTTGTGTTGCACTTACCCGAGTTATCATCGGACGCCTCTCATTACCGGATATAAAAGATACAAGAATTGATGAAAATGATGCAAACAGACGTAATATATGGTCTTTCCGCCATTTAGTACTTGGTCTGGTAGCTATATTCTGTTACGTAGGAGCTGAAATGTCGGTTGGTATAAATGTAAACCTGCATGCTATGGACCTTCTGAAGCATGGCGACACACTATCATTCTTAGGTAAAGACCATCTGGTTGTGGGAGGACTGAATCTGGGCATACCCGCTCTACTTGCCACAATTTATTGGAGCTGCATGATGATCGGTAGGATTTTATCCGGCATCTTTCTTAAAAATGTATGTCCTAAAATCCAATTATATGTTGCTACCACATTGGCAATCACACTTACAATGATAACCGTGATTACGAACAACCTCTGGGTACTTGTTTTCGTAGGGCTTTGTCATTCCCTTATGTGGAGCAGTATATTCACATTAGCTATAACAGGGTTGAAGAAATACACTTCCAGGGCTAGCGGGATATTTATGCTGGGTTGTTTCGGGGGGGCAGTATTCCCTATGTTACAAGGTATTCTTGCCGACACGCTTCGCTCATGGCAATATACATGGTTAATTGTTATCGCCTGTGAACTGGTTATATTATCATATGCTTTAATCGGTTCGAGGATAAGGGAGAAAGACCGTGTAGAAGCATAACCATCCGAAATATCACCAAATTAAATTAAAAAAATTAATACCAAAAACATATGAACAATTCAGAAGAATCAAAAAAGTACTTAATCGGTGTAGATTTAGGTTCAACAGGCACAAAAACTATCCTGATAGATGAGAACGGAACCACATTGGCTTGTGTGACAAAAAACTATCCGATGAGCCAACCGCAAAACGGCCGGGCAGAACAAGATCCATTGGATTGGAAAAACGCAGCCATATCTACCATCAAAGAAGTAGTAAAAAAATCAAAAGTAAAGCCTGAAGATGTAGCCGGGATCGGTTTATCCGGACAGATGCACGGATTGGTGATGCTCGATGAAAAAAACAGGCTGATTGATAATGCTATTATCTGGTGCGACCAACGCAGCAGTAAAGAAGCTGAAGAAATGTTGGAGTTGATGCCCATGGAAAAATGGATTCACATTTCAGCCAATCCGCCTTTGGCCGGCTGGACGGCAGCAAAAATAATGTGGGTAAAAAAGCATAAACCCGAAATATATAATAAATGCAGACACATACTTTTACCAAAAGATTATGTGCGGTTTATCCTGACGGGCGAATTTGCAACAGACGTATCGGATGCGACCGGAATGCAACTGCTGGATGTAAAAAACAGATGTTGGTCAGATGAAATCTTAAAGGTTTTAGATATTGACAGAAACCTTTTGGCTGATGTATACGAAAGTCAGGAGATTACAGGTTACTTATTGCCGGAAATTGCCGGCGAATGCGGATTAACCACAGCCACAGCAGTTGTTGCCGGAGGTAGTGACAATGCTTGTGCAGGTATTGGAACCGGTATCGTAAAACAAGGGGAAGCCTTTACCTCTATAGGTACTTCGGCAGTAGTATTTACGCATCTCGACGAATATACAGAAATACCAAGTGGTGGTTTGCATGTATGTTGCAGTGCCGTTCCGGGCTGTTGGCACACTATGGGTGGACCTCAATCTGCCGGCTTATCTATAGAATGGTTCAAAGAAAAATTCTGCCGGGACTTGATACAAAAAGCAAATCAGGATGATGAATCATTCTACGACATAATGATGCGAATGGTAGACCGGCTCCCTATCGGTAGTGATAAACTCTTATTCCTGCCTTTCTTAATGGGAGAAAGAACTCCTCATATTGACCCGCTTTACAGAGGTGCTTTCCTCGGACTTAATGTAGTCCATTCACAAGCGCATATGCTTAGAGCTATTATGGAAGGTATCGCTTTTTGCCTTGCCGATTGTAATAACCTTCTTAAAGAACAAGGTGTAAACGTCGTATCCATGCGTGCTTGTGGCGGCGGTAGTCGTAATGCTGTTTGGCGGAAAATCATGGCAGCTCTTTATGAATGCGATATCTGCACATTGCAGCATGAAGAAGGACCGGCCTACGGCGCAGCCATTCTTGCGGGAGCCGGCACAAAAGTGTTCTCTTCCGTACAAGATGCCTGCGAAAAGTTCATCAAAGAAAAAGATGTATTGGCTTTCAATCCCGAAGATGCCGAAACATACAAAAAATATCATCAGGTATATGACCGGATGTGCGAATCGCTCAGGGCTGATTTCACAGCATTGGCAAAAATATAATCGACTAAAATATAGTAAACAAAATAATCACAATTTTAAACAAAAAAATCATGGGAACAACTGAATTAAAAAACAGAGGCGCATTTATGGATCGAGTAGATCATTTCGTAATGAAAGATATCCCTGTGCCTGAAATCACAGCAGACCAGGTTCTTATTCGCGTAGAATATGTAGGAATTTGCGGATCGGATGTACATTACTTTCACGACGGACGTTGCGGCACTTTTGTGGTAGAAGAAGGTGTTGACTTTATGTTAGGTCACGAATTAGCCGGAACAATCGTAAAAGTTGGTACTGATGTAAAAAATCTCATTGTCGGTGATCGTGTATGCGTTGAGCCGGGTATTACCTGCGGAAAATGTGAACATTGCAAATCCGGTCAGTATAATCGGTGTCCTGATGTAGAATTCCTTGCTACTCCTCCTATTCAAGGCTGTAACGTACGCTATCTGGCATTTCCTGCCGATTTATGTTTCAAATTACCGGATAACATAAGTACTCGTGTGGGAGCTTTGATAGAACCGCTGTCAACCAGTATGCATTCAGCCATATTGTCGGAAGCTACCGTTGGCGATACAGTAGTTATTTTAGGTTCCGGTTGTATAGGTCTGTTAATTATGATGTGTTGTAAAGCTCGTGGAGCAAGCAAAGTAATCATGGTTGACTTAGAAAATATACGTCTTGAAAAAGCGACAGAATTGGGTGCCGATTATGTTATCAACAGCCGGAATAAAGATGTGATTGAAGAAGTAAACCGTATTACCAATGGACGCGGTGCCGATGTGGTCATTGAAGCTGCGGGTAGTAAAGTAACTGTTGCGCAAACTCCATTCCTCGTTCGTCAAGGCGGATTAATCCTATTGGTAGGTATGACAGCGGAAGAAGAAATTACTTACAATTTCGGTCAGATTATGGCCAAAGAAGCCCGTATCAAAACTCAGTTCCGCTTCGTCAATACATTCCCGATAGCTATTGCAGCCGTAGAAAGCGGAGCTATTCCGGTCGAAAAGATTGTAACACATGAGTACACATTCGACCGGATACAAGATGCTTACATGGCTTGTGTAAATGACAAAGCAAGCGTAGTAAAAGCTCTTATCAAAATAGATTAATAAAAATATATTTCGCAATGAATTACAAGCAACAAATACTGGCAGAAATCGCTAAAGCGCTGAATGCGACAGACCAATCACAAATACAAAGTATGATTGAACGGATCCACCAATCCGAATATATTTTCTGTGACGGTCTTGGCCGAAGTTCTTTAACAATGCATGGATTTGCCATGCGATTAATGCAGCTTGGATTTCATAGTTCTATGGTAGGGGAGGTAACAGCCCCTGCCTTTAGAAAAAATGATTTGTTGCTGATTTGTACTGCATCGGGAACTTCCCCTGTTCTTTTACACCATGCCGAACAAGCCGGGAAACAAGGTGGTCGCGTGGCAATAATAACCGGTAATCCAACCTCGCCTCTTGCCGGCATTGCGGATGATATAGTATTGATTCAAGCATCAAATAAGGACAGTTCCAACTCAGAAAAAGTGTCAATCCAACCTATGGGAAGTTTATTTGAACAGACTTCCTGGCTGATATGTGATACGATGGCACTTATGCTTATGGAACAGTTTGACATTACTGCCGACGACATGCGTAAAAGACATGCTAATATCGAATGAATTTATGGAAGTAAAGAGAAAACGCAAGCTTTCGCCTTCTTTGTTGGAAGCTGATTATCGCTTTCTGGATGACCGGCTAAAGAAAATGGAGCAGGCCGGGGCTGATAGTGTACACATCGACGTGATGGATGGCTCCTTTGTTCCCAATCTTTCATTCGGCATGAAGATGATAAAAAGCATACGCCGGTCAACAGAAATGGAGTTCGATGTACATATGATGGTACAAGAACCGCACCGTTTCAGTCAACGGATGATAGACGCAGGTGCTGATGTCTTAACAGTGCATTATGAAGCTTGTTCCGATATAAAAGCTACGCTTGCATTTATAAAAAAATCAGGGATAAGAGCGGGAATTGCGCTGAAACCACAGACTCCTATAACAATACTTGATAATGATCTTCTAAGGATGGTGAATGTGGTGCATTTGATGACTGTTGAACCCGGACTGGAAGGTCAACTGTTTATTCCGGAATCACTGCAACGTATCTCAGATGTTCGAAATAAATTGGATATAATAAATCCCGACTGTGATATCGAAGCAGATGGCAATATTACAGAATTAAATATTGAAAAGGTTGTGGAAGCCGGAGCCAATGTTATTGTTGTCGGAAAAGCGTTGTTTTCAGGTTGCCTGCCACATAATATTAAAAAAATGAAACGACTACTTATCGAATCATAAAAGAAATCTAACTAAAAAACAAATATAAGTCATACTCTTTGTTATTAAAACGCAGAGGTTATTGCTGCCGTATATAGTCTTTGTGTTTTAATTTATTATCTGAATACTATCAAATTTTTGATATATGATAAGAAAAATAAATGCTATTGTTATCCTTATAATATTATTGACGGACATTTCGAAAGCTGCAGCCCAGGCTCCACAAGAATCGACGTCAATCCGGCAGGAAAGTAAAGAAATTCCGATATCCTTGTCTTTTTCTTTTAAGACAAGTCATTTGTGGCGTGGACTGGATTGTTCTCCAAGTCCGTATTTTGCCACCGATTTAGCTGTTTCCGATAAAAACAGGATAATTAAAGCAGGTATTTGGAATGGACTTGGAACGAATGGTACGTTTAAGGAGTTTAATCATTATTTATCAGTTTCAAAAGCGAATTTTACATTTGAATTGTGGGATATCTATAATTTTTCGACTGATGCGGACTACAATAATAAGGAATATTTCAACTATAGAGCAAAAGAAACGGGACGATTTCTCGATGCTTCTATAAAATACCGTCTCCGGGGGAAATATCCTTTTCAGATTATGTGGGCCACAATTCTTTTTGGCAGAGACCGTGGTCCCTTGAATCAATACAACAGATATTCTACTTATTTAGAAGTTGAATATCCCATATACCGGAGTGGTTTGATAAATTTTGATTTAGGCATAGGTGGCGCATTTGCTATGAGAAGAGGAAAAAATGAAAATGGAAAGAAAATAGGTGCTCACTTTTGGGGAG
>DAIQOU010000740.1:0-2135 GCA_036787725.1 Bacteroidales bacterium | reverse complement strand
AAAGTACAATGCCTAAAATGAAAACTAATTCCGGGGCTAAAAAAAGATTCACTCTTACCGGAACAGGAAAGATTAAAAGAAAACATGCCTTTAAAAGTCACATCCTAACAAAGAAAACAAAAAAACAAAAAAGACGATTGACTCATTTCGCAATTCTTAACAAGGCAGATGAGAATAATGTTAAAAGGATGTTGGGAATGAAATAATTTTAGTTTAACAAGTGATTTTTTAAGATTTAATTATTAACAGAACTTTAGCAAAATAAAGATCATTGAATTAGAATGACGCTAATGTTCAAAATATTTTATTACTATGCCCAGATCGGTAAATCATGTTGCATCAAGAGCAAGGAGAAAAAAGATTTTAAAATTAACAAGAGGATATTACGGAGCGAGAAAAAATGTTTGGACGGTTGCTAAAAATACGTGGGAGAAAGGGTTAACTTATGCTTTCCGTGATCGTCGAAATAAAAAGCGTAATTTTAGAGCGCTTTGGATTCAACGTATTAATGCGGCAGCTCGATTGGAAGGAATGTCTTATTCGCGTCTGATGGGAGCTTTACATAAAAATGGAATAGAGATTAATCGCAAAGTATTGGCTGATTTAGCGATGAATCACCCCGAAGCTTTTAAGGCGATTGTCAGTAAAGTAAAATAAAGTTTCTATGAATAAAGGCGTGAATCCGATTAAGTTAATTATTGAGGATTCACGCTTTTTTATATTAAAAATTTGGATGTTATTGCGAATTACTATATATTTGCATTAAGAGTTAGCCGCATTGGTCGATTGGGAAACTCATCAGTAAAAATCGAATTCCGAGCAAGCTCTTATTATCAATGGCGGGCCGCACCTGTTAAGGTTGCAATTTTGCACGGCGGATTACAAAGATAGTAAAGCTCTCAAATCTTGTCGTTCGGAGTTTTATCATATCTACAATGCGGCTTTACTTTTTCTTCTTTTTTAAATCTCTTTCTTTTTTTGAATAATTTGCTTTCCTGCTTTAGATGGGAGGGGAATTTTATTTATAACCTGTAGAAATTTAATTTCTTTATAACGATGTCTTTAAAATATGCTGTAATCGGTACCGGGGCCCTGGGTGGATTTTATGGTGGAATGTTGGCTCGTGCCGGCAAAGAGGTTCATTTTTTACTTCATTCGGATTATGATCATGTAAGGCAGTTTGGTATCCAAATAGATTCTGTTATAAGCAACTTCCGATTGTTTCCGGTTAATGCTTACACAACCTCTATCGAGATGCCTGTTTGCGATGTTGTATTGGTTTGTTTAAAGACAACTAAGAATGTCTTGTTAAATAGTATATTGCCTCCATTATTACATTCCAATACCGTTGTAATTTTGATTCAAAATGGGTTAGGTATTGAAGCTGATTTAAGTATTCGTTTTCCGAACTTATATATTGCAGGAGGGCTTGCTTTTATTTGTTCCAATAAGTTAGGACCCGGTCATATTGCTCATTTGGATTATGGAAAATTGAATATTGGTTCCTATTCGGACATCCCCATTTCTATTATGAATTCTATCTTGAATGATTTTCGTAGTGCCGGGGTGGATGCCGATTTAGTAGATTTGGGTTTGGCTCGTTGGAAGAAGTTGGTATGGAATATTCCCTACAATGGGCTTACCGTCGTATTGAATACAACTACAGATGAATTAATGAAAAATAAATATACGGTTCTTTTGATTCGGGAAATAATGTTGGAAGTTATTCATGCTGCAAATCGAATGCATCTTATAGAACCTATTCCGGAAACTTATAGTGAGGAAATGTTGGAAATGACTCGTCAAATGACTCCTTATTCTCCCAGTATGAAATTGGATTTTGATGCCGGTCGTCCGCCGGAGATAAAATATATTTATTCTCGTCCATTGGAAATGGCAGCGGAAGCAGATAGTCTCATGCCGTGTATTTCAATGCTTGAAAAGCAATTGAGATTTATGGAATCTGTCCTTGTCAAGAAGAAATAAGAGATTTTTTATTTGTTTTTGAATAAACCCTTCATTATACCGGCAACTTTTAGATATAATAGACGGAATTATTCATGTATGCAGTTACTCCGCCGGGGGTAAGATATAACCCTGAGGAGGGAGGATATCCCGCTTTACATCAACCCTTT
>DAIQOU010000739.1:0-2135 GCA_036787725.1 Bacteroidales bacterium | reverse complement strand
GCGGATGAGGCGCCCAAGTTAATACCACCTTCGGACGTTCGGTTTTTTTATACTCTTCAATCGTAATTAAATCGGCGAAGGCCTGCAACGGGTGTCCGGTAGCCGCTTCCATACTGAAGACCGGTTTCCCGGAATAATGAATGAATTGGTTTAGTATTTTTTCGTTGTAATCGTCTTCTTTGTTTTCGAATTGAGCAAAAGAACGTACGCCGATAATATCGCAGTAGCAACCCATCACCGGAATGGCTTCCAGCATATGTTCCGGTTTGTCTCCGTCCATGATTACTCCCCGTTCGGTTTCCAGTTTCCAGGCGCCTTGGTTAATATCCAATACGATGGCGTTCATCCCCAAGTTGAGAGCGGCTTTTTGTGTACTTAACCGGGTTCTTAAACTGGAATTAAAAAATACCATCAACAAGGTTTTGTTTTCACCGAGTTGTTTGTATGCAAAACGGTTCTTTTTTATTTCCAATGCTTCTTTGACGGCATTCTTCAGATCTCCGAGGTCTTTTACGTTTGTATATGTTCTCATTATTTTATTTTCTTATTTGTCCTTCTCCTTCAATAACCCATTTATAAGATGTCAGTTCTCTCAACGCCATGGGGCCGCGCGCATGCATTTTCTGGGTGCTGATTCCTATTTCGGCCCCCAATCCGAATTGAGCTCCGTCGGTAAAAGCCGTGGAAACGTTTATATAGACACAGGCTGCATCAACTGTTTTTTCAAAGAGCTGCATATGTTCCGGATTCTCGGTAATAATGCACTCGCTGTGTTTCGAACTGTATTCGTCGATGTGTTTTATGGCTTCTTGGATGTCTCCGACAGTTTTAATACTCATTTTATAATCCAAAAACTCCGTACCGAAACTTTCCGGAGAGGCCGGTTGAAGTAATCCGGGCGGATAATTGTCTTGCAATGCGGCATAAGCCGGCTTGTCGGCATAAATAGTAACATTGGAATCCAACAGATCACGACAAAGAAAAGGTAGATCTTCTGTTCTTTTTTTATGAATAATAAGGCAATCCAACGCATTGCATACGCTCACCCTTCTCGTTTTGGCATTATTGATGATTTTTCGACCTTTTTCTTTATCTCCGGTTTCATCAAAAAACGTATGACAAATACCGGCTCCGGTTTCTATCACGGGAACTTTGGCATGCTCCCGGACATAATCGATCAATCCGCGGCTGCCGCGAGGGATAATGAGGTCAATGTAGTCGACTGCATTTAATAATGTTTCGGTAGATTCGCGCCCCGGAGGCAATAAAGTACATATTTCCGGTATAATGCTGAATTTTTTCAGGCATTCTCCAATGATTTTTACAATCGCTGCATTGGAATGAGCTGCATCGGACCCGCCCTTCAGAATACAAGCATTTCCGGATTTGAAACAAAGGGAGAATACATCGAAACTGACATTGGGACGAGCTTCGTAAATTACCCCGATTACCCCGAAAGGAACCGATGTTTTTTTAATCTTCATTCCGTTGGGACGCTTTGATTCGGATAACTTTATACCCAACGGAGAAGGTAGAGAAGCTACGTTTCGAATATCCCCGGCAATTCCTTCGATCCGTTCTTTGGTCAACATTAAACGATCGTATTTGGGATCGGTTTTACTCATTTGGTCCAAGTCTTTTTGATTTTCGGAAAGAATGAAAGGAACCTGAGCTACAGCTTCATCTGCAAGGCTAATCAACACACGGTTGATAGTGTCTTCGTCAAGTAGATTGAGCGTTTTACTTGCTTTTTTTACAAATTCAAAAAGTTCACTCATGGAAGATTATTTTAATGTTACGGAAAAGTTGAATTTAAACCGGGATGCCGACCGGCTTATTGGAGCACAAATATAGCTAAATCCGTAAAACCGGGAATCAAAATCGAGAATAAAATGAAATGCAAATCTTACTGCAGTCAATAACCGGGTGCAGAGTATGATCGGATGTATTCCTTACCGGTCAATTTGTTTTCGGGCAAAACGAGTAAAAAAGGTACGAAAGAGTAATTCGTTGCCGACAACAAAGTGAATATTTTTCCTGCAGTATGTTTATTGCCGATATAATAAATGAAGAAAATCAGATCGGAAAAGAATGATTTAATTATGAATTTCGGTAGTATATGTTGAAAAATAAAG
>DAIQOU010000215.1:0-7625 GCA_036787725.1 Bacteroidales bacterium | reverse complement strand
GGTCTTCCGGTAGAAAATTCAACATGGCTTTTGTTTGGAGCTGCCGTTGTTTATGCCGCTTGTCGTTGTTTTGTTCGGAGAAGAAACAATGGTTAAGAAGAGAGAATGCTGAGGGAATGTTTTCCTTCTTGAAATTATCTCTGTTAACGGAGGAATACAAGCGGAAAGGTCCCGATTAAGTAGAGATCAAGTATGAATCCGAATGAAGCAATGGTCTGTTTTCTTGAGACACCCTCTATAATGTTCATGCTTGCTTTTCAGGGGTATGCGGGTATTCCACATCCGTAAAAAAGGGGAGAGTCTCCCCCCTATGCAGGTGAGCGTCTCCCCTCTATGCAGGTGAGTTGTTCCCCCGCGGATGCCTTTGAAATAACAGAAAATTGTTTTTGGTAATGCTTGATAAAGGAAAAAATAAAAGGCCGGCTCGAGTTTGCATCGGGTCGGCCTTTGTCATTTAAAGTGGTTTTATTTATATTCTTGCCAGCTTTTTATGGAAATATCTTTTTCTTTCAGTTCACAAAAAGATTCAATAAAAGCACCGGCCAGGCGGGCATTGGTAATCAGCGGAATATTATGGTCGATAGCTCCCCTGCGAATCTTATAGCCGTTGGTCAATTCCCTTCGGGTATGATTCTTCGGAATATTGACGACCAAATCGAATTGATGTTTGGAAATCATATCCATTACATTATTTTCCTTGTCTTCATCCGGCCAGCTGACCACTTTGGCATCTACACCGTTGTCAGAAAGGAATTTTTTGGTACCTGCTGTGGCGTAAATTTCGAAGTTGTTTTCCTGTAACATTTTACATGCATCCAATAAATCAACTTTGGATTTACTGTCGCCCGAAGAAACCATTATACTCTTCTCCGGGATTTTATATCCTACCGAGATCATGGAGGTCAATAAAGCTTCGCTGAAGTCGTCTCCGATACAACCGACTTCCCCTGTAGAAGACATATCTACGCTTAATACCGGGTCTGCGTTATGTAAACGGGAAAAAGAAAACTGAGAAGCTTTCACGCCAATCCAATCGATGTCGAATGCTGCGTTGGTCGGTCGTTCGTAAGAGGCATCCAGCATAATCCG
This sequence comes from Bacteroidales bacterium, assembly GCA_036787725.1. Classification (GTDB taxonomy): domain Bacteria; phylum Bacteroidota; class Bacteroidia; order Bacteroidales; family Azobacteroidaceae; genus DAIQOU01. Next base: position 6,536 of record DAIQOU010000215.1, on the reverse strand, counting down.
GGTGGCGGTTTCAATAAAATTACGTTTTAATACCTTAGAAACAAACGGGAAACTGCGGGAAGCCCGGAGATTACATTCGATTACTTTTACATCATTGTTCTTTGCCAAAAACTGAATATTGAAAGGTCCGCTGATGTTTAACTCCTTGGCAATCTTCCGGCTGATTCGTTTGATCCGTCTTGCCGTTTCAAAGTAGATCTTTTGTGCCGGGAATACTAATGTCGCATCTCCCGAATGAACTCCTGCAAATTCAATGTGTTCGGAAATGGCATATTCAACCACTTCTCCGTTTTGTGCTACCGCATCAAACTCTATTTCCTTAGCATTTTGTAAGAATTGAGAAATGACTACCGGAAATTCTTTCGAAACCTTTGCCGCCAATTTAAGGAATGTATCCAATTCTTCCGCATTATAACAAACATTCATTGCAGCTCCGGAAAGTACATAAGAAGGCCGTACCAGCACCGGATAACCCACTTTGTCTACGAAGTCGTATACATCATTCATATCGGAGAGTTCTTTCCATGCCGGTTGGTCGATGTTCAATTGATCCAACATGGCCGAGAACTTATGTCTGTTTTCGGCGCGGTCAATGGATAGAGGAGAAGTGCCCAGAATCGGAATGTCCTGACGATGTAAGCGGATGGCCAGGTTATTCGGTATTTGTCCTCCTACCGAAACAATAACCCCTTTGGGCATTTCCAGATCCAGTACATCCAATACCCGTTCAAAAGAAAGTTCATCAAAATACAGCCGGTCGCACATGTCATAATCGGTAGAAACCGTTTCCGGATTATAATTAATCATAATGGATTTATAACCCAGTTTTCGTGCCGTTTGTACCGCATTTACGGAACACCAGTCAAACTCGACGGAACTTCCGATCCGGTAGGCTCCGGAACCCAATACAACCACCGATTTTTCATTCTTAAAATAAGGAATGGCATGCTCCGATTTGTCGTATGTCATGTACAAATAGTTTGTCAGTTCGGGATCTTCGGAAGCAATTGTGTTGATTCGTTTCACCGAAGGCAGCACATTATTTTTCTTTCGGGCGGATCGCACGCGCAACGATTCTTTTTCCAGGTTGCCTTCCGGATTTTCCACAAAACGGGCAATTTGAAAATCGGAGAAACCGAGCCGTTTCGCCTCCAATAAAATATCGGCGGGAATATCTTCTATCTTTTCGTATCTTTCCAGAACGAGAGAATAATCATATATATTTTTCAGCTTTCCTAAAAACCAAGGGTCGATTTTAGTGCAATCATGAATCTTCTCAATAGAATATCCTGCCTCAAACGCTTTTGCAATAGCAAAAATCCGCAGGTCTGTAGGGTTGCTCAGCTCTTTTTCGAGGTCATCAAATTCCGGTTCTTGATTTCCGACAAACCCGTGCATGCCTTGTCCTATCATCCGTAATCCTTTCTGAATAATTTCTTCAAAAGATTTTCCGATGGACATAACTTCTCCGACCGATTTCATGCTGGAACCGATCAATCGAGAAACACCCACAAATTTACTTAAGTCCCAACGGGGAATTTTACAGATCAAATAGTCTAAAGAAGGAGCGGCATAGGCAGAATTGGGAGTGCCTTGTTCTCCGATTTGATCCAGTGTATATCCTAAAGCCAATTTGGCAGCCACAAAGGCTAAGGGGTATCCGGTGGCTTTTGAAGCCAACGCAGAAGAACGACTTAAGCGGGCATTTACTTCGATTACCCGGTAATCGTCCGTGTCTGAATTAAACGCATATTGAATATTGCATTCTCCGACGATTCCGATATGACGTATGACTTTTTTGGAAAGTTCTTGCAGCATGGATATCTCTTCCTTATCCAAGGAGCAAGTCGGGGCTACGACTATACTTTCGCCGGTATGAATTCCGAGCGGATCCACATTTTCCATGCTTGCTACCGTGAAACAATGGTCGTTTTTATCTCGGATCACTTCAAACTCGATTTCTTTCCAACCTTTGAGCGATTCTTCTACCAAGATTTGCTTGGAATAAGCAAAGGAACTTTCACAAAGCACTTTAAATTCTTCTAAGTTGTTGGAGATTCCGCTTCCCAATCCTCCCAGCGCATAAGCTGAGCGCACCATGATGGGAAATCCGATGCGATTGGCGGCGGCAATGGCATCTTCCATGGATTCGACCGCTTCGCTTACCGGTGTTTTTACTTCGATTTCATCCAGCTTTTTCACGAATAAATCCCGGTCTTCAGTTGCCATAATCGCTTCTACCGAGGTTCCCAACACTTCTATTCCGTATTTTTGTAATGTACCGTTTAAATACATTTCGGTACCGCAATTCAATGCGGTTTGCCCTCCGAATGCCAGTAAAATCCCGTCCGGTTTTTCTTTTTTTATAATTTCTTCTACAAAATAGGGGGTTACCGGGAAAAAGTAAACTTTGTCGGCAATTCCTTCCGAGGTTTGAATGGTGGCAATATTCGGATTTATCAATACCGTAGAAATGCCTTCTTCTTTCAAAGCCTTCAACGCCTGTGAACCGGAATAATCGAATTCTCCCGCTTGCCCGATTTTTAATGCGCCCGAACCCAGCACAATGGCTTTTTTGATTTTCTTGTTATCTGACATGTGTAATGTAATAAATATAATTAACTGTAAAAAAACTCCCTAAATATAATGTTTTTTAAAATATATAAGCAATGTTTCTTCTTTCTTGATGTATTATTCGACCAATGCAAAGTCCAGCTGTTTTCGTTCCAGATTGGCATGGGCTACTTTAATCGTAATGGAATCGCCCAATCGGTAGGTGTGTTTATTTCTTCTTCCGATCAGACAATAATTTTTTTCGTCGAATTCGTAATAATCATCATCCAAATCGCGAATGGGAATCATTCCTTCACACTTATTTTCGTTAATTTCTACATACAATCCCCATTCGGTAACACCGGAGATTACTCCTTCAAATACCATCCCCAATTTATCCGACATAAATTCGACCTGTTTGTACTTAATCGACGCCCGTTCGGCATTGGCGGCTATATTTTCCATTGAAGAACAGTGCTTGCACAGGTCTTCTGTTTTCTGTTGAGGAACGGATCGTCCACCCGAAAGGTATTTTTCCAGCAAGCGATGTACCATTATGTCCGGATAACGGCGAATCGGTGAAGTAAAGTGGGTATAGTATTCGAAAGCCAGTCCGTAGTGTCCGATGTTATGAGTTGAATATTGTGCCTTAGCCATGGCTCGGACCGCTACCGTTTCGATCAGATTCTGTTCTTTTTTCCCCTGTACCTGATCCAACAGGTGATTAATTCCTTTTGAAATATCTGATTTTGTACCCGTTGTCTTCAGTTTATATCCGAATCGGCGTATGAATTCCGAAAAGTTTTCCATCTTTTCCGGATCGGGCAGGTCATGGATTCGGTAAACGAATGTTTTTGCCTTCTTGGATTTGGGTACCCGCCCAATCAGTTCGGCTACTGTTTTGTTGGCCAGCAGCATAAATTCTTCAATTAATTTATTGGCATCCTTTGATTCTTTGAAATATACTCGTAACGGTTTTCCCGTTTCATCAATATCGAATTTAACCTCATATCGATCAAAATTAATTGCTCCGGCAGTAAAACGTTTGGTTCGCAGTTTTTTAGCCAGTTCATTTAATATTAAGATTTCGTCCTTAAAATCTCCTTTTCCGGTTTCGATTCTTTCTTGTGCTTCTTCGTAAGTAAATCGGCGATCGGAACAAATAACAGTTCTGGCAAGCCTGTAGTTCTTGACTTCCGCTTTCTCGTTTATATCAAATAATACCGAGAAACATAATTTTTCTTCCTGAGGACGTAAAGAGCAGAGATCATTAGACAAGCTTTCCGGAAGCATGGGAATCGTTCGGTCTACCAAGTAAACAGAGGTAGCGCGTTTAACCGCTTCTTTATCGATAATGGTGTTTGCTTTTACATAATGAGTTACATCAGCAATATGAACTCCTACCTCCCAAAGATTTTCCTTTATTTCACGGATAGATAATGCATCATCGAAGTCTTTGGCATCTTTCGGGTCGATAGTAAAGGTGGTTACTTTTCGGAAATCTTCTCTCAGTTTAATCTCCGAGGCCGGGATCTTAGTCGGAATCTTAGCCGCAGCTTTTTCTACCGTTTCCGGATATTTGTAAGGCAATCCGAATTCGGCTAAGATGGAATGCATTTCGGTATCATTATTTCCCGCGTCACCTAAAATATCGACTACTTCCCCGATTGGATTTTTGGCCTTTTGAGGCCATTCCAATATTTTCACGACTGCTTTTTGTCCGGAGACCCCTCCCTTTAACTTTTCTTTGGGAATGAAAATATCGTTAGCCAATATTTTACTGTCCATTACCAAAAAGGCAAAGTTCTTTTGTACCTCCAGAATGCCGACGAAGACTTGTTGAGAACGTTCCAATATTTCCATAACTTCTCCTTCGGGATCGTATCCTTTTCGTTTGGCCAGTACCTGAACTTTTACCCGATCGCCGTTCATGGCATGCATGGCATTTCGTTCGGCGATAAACAACGGTTTCCCGCCATGATCCGGGATAAATGAATTCTTTCCGTTTGACCGGCGTTCAAATACGCCTTCGGCAATAGATCCCAATCCGTTCAACTTATATTTTCCTTTGGCTTCTTCAACGAGGAAGTCATCAGCGGCCAATTCCGATAAAATTTGAGATACCATTACCTTATTCATTTGGCCGGCGGCATCCACTTCCCGGCTGACCTCTTTGTAGGTCATTGATTCTTTAGGGTAAGAATTGAAGAGATTAACGATGCGTCGTGCGAGGTCTTTCTTTTTCAATCGTTTTCCCGATTTCATTTTTTTATATTCTTTTTTACTCATTTCTTTCTTTTTGTTTTTATTGTTTGTAAAGTAACAATCCGTATTTTCCCGATTATATTAAAACTGCAACAGAAACTTTTCTATTTGGGATCGAAGAGTGGCTCTATTCCCTGTAAAATTATTTATAATCAAGGAAAATGCATATGTTTTTCCGTTTTTCTCTATATAGCCTGCATAAGATTGAACACCGGCGATACTGCCGCTCTTGATACGAGCTTTTCCCTCCAATGTTGTTCCTTTCAGTAAAGATCTTACTGTGCCTTCTTTTCCTGCTAACGGAAGAGATTGTCGAAATGTTTCCGAAGATTTGCTTTTATCATACATATAGGCCAATATATCCGTCAGGAATTCGGCAGAGATCGTATTTGCCGGAGATAAACCGGAACCGTCTCTGATAACGATTCCTTTACAATCCGTTCCTTTTTTGCTCCAATGGTTTTTAACGGTTCCGGCACTTTTCCCCGGCATATAAGTGCTTTTCAGGTTGCTTTTATTTCCGCAAGCATAAAAAAGATGTTCTGCAAAATGGTTATTGCTTCGTACATTCGTTACCCGTACGATGTCTTTCATTGAAGAAGACAGCGTGACGGCTATTTCTTTTGTAGAGGTCGGGTACACTTCTTTTAATCGGAATGTGGAGGGTTTACCCTCCGTTGAGATACCTTTTTCTTTTAGATAAGAAGTGAAATAAGACGCTAAAAACAGTCCCGGGTCGGGAATATCTCCTTTAATCACAAAAGAAGTACGGTTGTGGGGTATGGTTCCGTACAGTCTTCTTTCATTAGAAAACGGAATTCCGTAAATATAGGCGCTGTCCATTGCATTTTTGGCTGCTTTTAATCGGTTTTCAAACGACAAGTTGATAACCGGCTCGGTACGGAGTATAGTAGGACGGGAACCGACAGCCCCGGAGTTTAAGTAGAGGCGATAAGTGTTGTCAAAAATGCTGATCCCGTAAGTGCCCGAAGCATAATAATTGCCCAGATCTTCCCATGACCACTTAACGGAAACACCTTCATAGCCATATAAATTGTCTAATACGATTACGGAGCCGTTGATTTTTTTTATCCCGTTTTTTTGAAGAGCTTTTAACCAATCGGCGAGAAATGCGTTTTTATCTTTTTCCAAATACTCTGTTCCCAATGTCGGATCTCCCGACCCTTGGATATATATGTTGCCGTTCAACTGTCCTCGGGCATCGACTGTCCCATCTGTAAATACTACCGTTTTAAATAAATGATTTTCTCCCAACAGTTCCAATGCCGTTGCAGTAGTGACCACCTTCATGGTAGAAGCCGGAACCAATCCGATTTTTTCGTTATGAGCACAGTGTGTTTTTTTTGTTTGAAGGTCAACTATTTTAATGCCTACAGAAGCATATCTCAACGATGGAGATTGTAAAAATGTTTTCAATGCATTATTCTGAGCAAATAGGAGGGGCTGCATCCCTAATAAAAGAAAAAAGAAGAGTCCGGTTATCCGAAAAATAGGTGCCATATTGCAATTTTATCAACGAGAATGCAAAGCTATGAATATATCTGCCTGATTCAAAGGAAAAATTAAATCTTTTTTTATTTTTATTTGGAAATAAAAATAAAAAGACTACCTTTGCACTCGCTTGTGAGAAAGCAATACTTATTTGATTCAGTAGCTCAGCAGGTAGAGCACATCCCTTTTAAGGATGGGGTCCTGGG
>DAIQOU010000738.1:0-2145 GCA_036787725.1 Bacteroidales bacterium | reverse complement strand
AATATATTCTTCAGCAATTTTGAAGAAACCGGTTTGGAAAACTTCAACAGTAAAAGCTATGATGAAAAATCATTGATTGACTTCGCTTTACAACACAACGTATTAAACAATAAAAATCGTTTCCGGGACGATGATCCTTCCGGAGAATATTATTTGCCCGAACATTATGTAATTGAAACCCTTCAGAAATATTTCGGAATCGAAAAAATTACCGCTCAAGACGGCACTAATGCCGAACTTATTTCTTATAATAAAGGTAAGTACTTTTGGCTTGATATCTTTGAAGGCTCCCCCCGGTTTGCCGGTTCGCAAGTAATCGAATTTTATGACAATCAAGACGGCACATTCTTGGCTGTTGTTGCAGAATACAAAGACAATTACGAATTTCAAACCGATCCGGACCGTTTTTCCTCTGCTTTTTATACGCCAAAGAAGGCATGGGAAGCCTCAACCGCACAAGCTTACGAGTTATCGGGATACCATATCGCCAAAATAACAACCCACACATACAATGGACAAAAAGCCTATAAACTGTTGGAACGGCGTGCAGCCGAAACATTTGATGAGTTGCAAACCATACTGCACCAAATGGTATCAGCTAATCAAACAACCGAGAAAAAATAATCGATAATATAAAAATTACCCATAAAAGTATACATAATGAGAAAATTTATTTCACCTTACATCGTACTTATTTTTGTTTACATATTAGCGAGTTGCAATAGCAAAGCTTCCTCTGTCAATAAAATGGAAGATAACCTAACGACGTCCGAGGCCAAGAATAATCCGGAGTTGGAAATAATAATAAATCGGATCCTCGAATTACCGGAAATGAAAAAATTAGAGAGGCCGACAGTCATGTTAACAAGCGAACCGACTGATAGCGAACCGTATTATACTTTACAAGCAGGCAACAACAGCGAAGAACAGCTCCTTACCTTATATTGGTTTCGTGCTTATACTACAGACGACATCCGGTTTTGGGATGTAATTGAAGACACCGAAAGTCCTATTGAAGGACATATACTCAACAAACCCGGTAAACCTTACAGATTTAGCATAAAAGACGAAACTCTTTACAAAGGAGCAACTCCCATAGATTGTGAAATACATGAAATAACAAAAGAAGGATCGGTCCGTTACCGGTGTTTTATCGGCCCCGAACTATCAAGTGATATCAGTGAAGAAGAAACCGGTTTGTGGATATTTGCATCTTCCGGAGAAGTATGGGCATTTATCCCGCTGGCGAGTGAATACGCACTTCAGGACTTTCAGGACTTTATTTTTAATGAAGATCAAACTTGTTTCGTTATTGAAACGGGAAGCTCGATGCACCCGGATATATTCTATCAAGTACTTGATTCAACCGGGGTAACGGCAGAATTCAGTGCTTTGAGAGGTTCACTTGTGTGGATCAGTCCCACTCGTTTTATATTTACCAAAATAGAGGGTGTTCGTGAAGGTGAAGATTTCATAAATTATACTTATGCATTGTGTTATTCCGCTTCCATGTATGACACAAAAAACAAGAAAGAGACGTTGCTGAAAAAAGCAACCAAAACACAAAATTACATGTCGGACAGTCTCAGCAAAGACGGACTTTCCGTAATAGTTATCGAACAAAGTGTTGTATCGGAACAAGATTGGAGTGATCCCGATAAACCCAAACAAAAAGAAATAACCGTTAAGCTCCCGGATTAAAAAAGAAATCTCTTCACAAACAATAAGAACAAAAAGGAGGTGTTCCCGTCGAAACACCTCCTTTCATTTTTGAACCCGAAGGTTCAAACTGTCAAAATAAAAGAAAGGTTATTTTTTATCGGTTCCTTGAAATGTTTCTTTCGCCTTTTCTCCTAAATCGTCTAATTTATTTTTCGTTTTATCACTTAAATCATCCAATTTATCCTGAGTTTTATCGGCCCATTGGTCCAATCGGTCGCCCACTCCCTGCGCTTTCATTAAAAAATCATTTAAAAATTTTTTAGTTGAATCGGACAATTTTTTCGCTTTGGACTCCATAAAATCACTCCAATCTATTTGAATATCGTTTTCTTTCATATAGGAACGAATGGTCTTTAAAACTTGTGTCGCTTGTTCCTCTGTTATATGGGCTTCTGTTTGCAGTTTTTTAACTAAACTTTCCAT
>DAIQOU010000737.1:0-2146 GCA_036787725.1 Bacteroidales bacterium | reverse complement strand
GAGAAAGACTCATCCGTTGAGCCAACTCTTCTTGTTTGATACCCAATATTTCGCGTAACCGTTTGACATTGCGTCCGTGGCGAAGCCGTTGTGCAGAAGATGATGTTGAAGTATTCATAGTCGAGTGTGTTTTTTGTCGGTCGCAAATATAACAAAAAGTCTTCACTCAAAAAAGGCATGAGTATTTTACTTGCGGATGAGTAAAATACCCGGAGAGTATTGAAAAGCGGTTAAATAGGAAAATAATTATTTGATATCCTTCCGACATTCTTCCGGAGAAACCATTTTTATGGGGGAGACATTCACCTGCATAAAGGGGAGACATTCACCTGCATAGAGGGGAGACATTCACCTGCATAGAGGGGAGACATTCACCTGCATAGAGGGGAGAGACTCCCCTGTATGCAGGTGAAGCCTTCACCCGTAAAATGCAGAAGGAGCCGCCCTTCTTCGTTATCCGGGCAGCTCCTTCCGTATCGGTATTAAATTGATCTCTTATTTCACGATTACCTTTTGTGTAACCCTTTCTCCGTTGTCAAGCAATACCTTAACCAGGTAAACGCCCGAAGAAACCGGCAGCGAACGACGGCAAAGAGTGGAAGAAACTTCTTCCTTCAATACCGAAGAACCCTGAACCGTGTAAACTTCCAATTCCTTCATCAATGTCGATGATTCCGCCGTAAGAACACCCTCCGAAACATAAATGCGAACTTCATCGCCCGAAACTTCTCCCAAGCCCGTGGAGGAATGATCCGCAAACAATACAAAACGTTCGCCACGGAAAGAAGCATCGTTATCGAAGGTATAAACATTCTTTTCGTAAAGATTCGTACGAAGACCCGTAGACAGATCCAACAGCTCCAATGTCGGCGAAGTCAGACTGCCCGCATTTTCGAAGCTCAACGTCGTCCGACCCGAAAATGAAGAAGACAAGCCGAAAGGAATGCTCCGTTCGCCCGAACCCGCATAAATGACCGAATAACGGCGGCCTTCGCCGTTCGAGGCATACAACTGAGGAACTTCGGCCAAATCTTCCGACAGCAAATGATCAACGTTGCCGTGAGAACCGTCGAATGAGAAAGCCAGCCACGAAGAGCCCGAAGCGTTCTCCGCCTTAACGTAAAGAACTTCTTCCGAAACCGAACCCGTCTTCAATTGATGAGCGCTGCCCGAAGGACGGGTGACGGAAACCGCATCCGCATCAAACTTCAGATTAACCGTACCGCTCCCTTTGGTACGTACAAAGAATGCCTGGTAAGAAGCGATCTCTTTACCCAACGGACCCGAAGCGGAATTCGCAGTGTAAGTCGTCCAGCTACCGTTGTCGTACAAACGGTAGTAAGGCTCCAAGACCGAAGAATTGTCAGCATAAAAACGATCGAAATCCAGACTCGACAAATAAGGATTCCCGATCATCAGCTCCTTGCCGCCCGGAACGGGCAACGTATAAACCGAACCGCCCGTGCCTTCAAAAATGAAACGGTAACCGTCGCGACGGGTAATATTACCCGGAGCATCCGGGGCTATCGACAAATCATCTTCGTAATAATAACGGAAAGAACTGATACGATTCGAAGGATTGTAACTGTGAACGCGATGATAATCGTTCAATACAGAAGTCTCGTAGAAAGGTATTTCCAATATCCCGCGCAAACCGTTCAGATTCATGTGATCGCTCTCGCCAACCAAACCGGCATCGTAATGAGCCGCCCACAGGCTGATTGCGTTGTACTGAGAAGACAACGCACGCGCATTGTTGTTGTCCGGACTCGACCACGAGCCTACCCAGTTCCCCGAAGCGTTCGAGGCAACAAAACCCTGCTGCCAGATGTTGGGATAACCCCCAACGCCGAAATCGCCCGAAGCCATGCTCTTCAAAGGAGCCGCCAGTGCATGCCAGCGGTTGCGAGACAGCATCGCGGCGGAATGAATGTCGCGGTTCTCGAATACGTTGTCCGAATTGTCGTCCGTACCGAAATTGTACTGAACGAAAGCTTTCGTGTAAGTCAATAAATGAGGCTTCGCCAATTCCCCGCCGAAATGGAAAGTGATCGTGTCGCAAACGGCAGAGCCGTACTGCCACGTCTCGATCGTCTTGCCCGCTTCCAGCGAAGGATAAAGGGCACAGTTGCCCGGAATGTGAACA
>DAIQOU010000214.1:0-7667 GCA_036787725.1 Bacteroidales bacterium | reverse complement strand
ATGATTAAATTCTTTGTTTTTCGTTTTATTTTTTTCAATCTTTGTATCCGATTCTGCATTTTTATATTCAAAAAAAGTTTATGATTTCAATTCGGTTCTCGCTGATTTTATTTTTTTTGTTATGGATGGGTACCCTTTCCGGTCAACGAAAGATTATTCCTTTAGATGATAACTGGAATTTTTTACCGGAGAAAGTGGAGCCTAAAGACATCCGAATCGGGTTCTGGGAAACCGTGAAGACTCCTCACTCCTACTCGGACAAATTATCTGAAGCAGGAACCTATTGGCGAAAACTGGACTTTCGGGAAAGTTCTTTAAGAAGAACCTTCATTCGATTTGAAAGTATCTCCGGCCATGCAGATATTTATCTCAATGGGGAATTGATCGGACAGAATTCGGGTTCATTAAATGCTTGTTGTTTTGAAATTACTTGGAACCTCCGTCCCAAAGGAAACCGGTTAGTTGTAATAGTGAAAAATAAAAATTCATTTACGGGAATATCAGGACCTGTTTCACTCATTATGACAGATATCATATGTATCGCCCCGCTTAATTTTGCCTCATCGGGAATATATGCCAAACAGTCTGAAATAAGCTCGGAAACTGCGACCCTCGATATCATAACAAAAATCCATAACGGATATGCTTCCAATGAAAATATCCAAGTTAAAGTCAGCTTATCGGATGATAAGAACAAAGAAGCAGCCTCGGCAATTGAGGATTTACAGATGAGTCCGGGAGAAGTCGGCACCGTCCGGCAACAACTTATCATACAAAAACCGACTCTATGGCAAGGAACCGATAATCCCTATTGTTATCATTTAAATGTAGCAATCATTTACCGTTCGAAAACGGTGGATGCCATTTCATTCCCTATCGGGTTAAGAGATATTCAAATAACAAATAACGGTTTTCTTTTAAATGGTCAACCTTACCTTATTAAGGGAGTAAATACCTTCACGGATCGGGAAGGAAAAGGGCCGGCAGCTACCGTTTCGGAATTGGAACAAGACGTGGATCTGATTCTGGAAATGGGAGCAAATGCCATCCGAATCCATACTCCTTATCCGGATTATTTTTATTCTCTTTGCGACCGGAAAGGTTTACTGGTATGGGAAGAAAGTGATTTGAGTGAAATAGAGAATCCCGAAAATTGGCATTTCACCAAAAGACGATTGGAAGAAGCTGTTTTTCAACGTTATAATCACTCTTCTATCTTTTCTCGGGGAATTTTCAGTGAATACACACCGATAAATGAAAAAACCTTGCCCTTGATTAAAGAATTAAACGATTTGGTACACCTAACAGATTCGACAAAATTTACGATCGGAACCTCCAATGAAGAGTTCTTGATAAATGATTTTTTTGATTATCCGGCCTATAGTATTCCTTGGAATGAAAATCGAAATGAACTGACGGAAATAAAATCATTTTTAAAAGCCGGAGAAGGAAAACCGATCTGCATCGGCTCATATGGAGCAAATGCTCAAATTTCATACAATCTACCGTCAACCAACACCAACAAAATCGCCGACACCCCGGAATACGGATCAGAAGAACGACAATCGAATATTCATGAAAAAATATACCGGGAAATACGCAAATCCCCTTCGGTTTGGGGTTCCTTCATCGGCAATATGTTTGATTCGGTCTTACCCGGCAATAATAATACGGACGAAATAAACCGGACCGGATTGGTAACCAATGATCGGCAAATAAAAAAGGATGCTTTTTTCTTTTATAAAGCGAATTGGTCTCCCGAACCGTTTGCATATATTACTTCTCGAAGGGACAGCTGCCAAAGTGAGAAAAAGACAGACATAAAAGTATTCTCCAACTGTGATGAATTGAAATTGATTATTAACGGAGTAGTAAAAGAAAAAAAACGCAATCAAGGAGGTATCTTCCTGTGGAAAAACATTTCGCTGGAACCGGGAAACAACCTCATCTATGTAACCGACGACAAGGGCATTTCCGATCAATGTATCCGGGAATTAAAATTCTAAATAAAAATCAATATTTTCCTGAGTTAAAATATCAATCGGAACATAATTGATCCTATTTATCTGTTTTCGGAAAAGCAAATGATCGCTAAGCGCTTTAATACCGCGATAAGCTTGCTCTTCGGGCCGTTGTGCTATCAAATAGGAAATGGTATTCCTTTTCAAATAATTCACATTTCTTTCCAACAGGTCATATCCGATCAAAGAAATATGGTTCATTTGGTGCTCTTCCAAAAATTCCGCCACAACATATGAACGAGACGAAAAAATGACAGCCCCGCCAATTCCGGGATGTTGAGAAAACAAACGATGCATCTCCAATGTATTCTGCTCGGGCTCCCCATCCTCTAATGTGGAATGGTAAAGTTTGCAGTTCTCATTCTTTTCCGAAATATAGGAAGTAAATCCCGACATTCTTAATGCATTTTGATTAGCCGGCTTTTGTCCTGCATGATAAAAACTGAATATGGCGATTTCCGAAACGGAAGGATTTTGAGAAAACAGCAACTTAGCGACCAATTGACCGCTTTGGTAAGAATGCTGTCCGTAATAAGCCAAGCATTTGGTCCCTTCAATATGGGAATCTACAAAAACATACGGAATTCCGGCTTTTTCCATTTTACAAGTAAAGTCAAATGTAACCGACTTCAACGAAGGAGCTAATAAAACCCCATCCGGCAACATTTCCAAGATAGATTCCATCACATGACAAAAAGATTCGATACTGTATTGACTGTAATAATACAATTTGATATTTACTTTAAAATCGGACAATTCCATAGCCCCTTTTCGAAGACCGGACTCGACCATTTCCCAATAATCTCCGGGAGAGGTGTCCGGAATGACAGCCGCCAATGTAATAATTCGTTTAGAGGCTAATGCACTCGCATATACATTGGGAGTATAATTGATCTCTTCCAGTATTTTTTTTATTTTTTGCGTAGTTTTCTCCGAAACATTCCCTCGGTTATGCAATACCCGATCCACGGTACCGGGAGAAACACCCGCCCGTTGAGCGATATCTTTAATCTTAATTTTTGGCGATAAATTATTCATCAACAATAAATTTGGAGTAATAAAGTATAATAGGCAAAGTTAATTTATTTTTCAAATATTATTCATACTTTTGTAAGAGTTGTATTTAAATAAACACCTTGAAAATAAAATCTATGAATTTAACAGAACAAACATGGAGATGGTACGGACCAAATGACCCCGTCAGCTTATGGGATATCAAACAAGCCGGTGCCACAGGTATTGTAACCGCATTACATCACATTCCTAACGGAGAAGTATGGACTGTGGAAGAAATCGAAAAAAGGAAACATGAAATAGAAGCGGTCGGCCTCACTTGGTCTGTTGTTGAAAGTGTTCCCGTTCACGAACACATTAAGACTCAAACCGGTAATTTTCAACAATACATTGAAAATTACAAGGAAAGTCTCCGCAATCTGAGTAAATGCGGCATTTATATTGTAACTTACAATTTCATGCCGGTATTGGACTGGACCCGAACCGATTTGGCCTACACCCTTCCCGACGGCTCCAAAGCGCTTCGTTTTGAGAAAGCAGCTTTTGTTGCTTTCGATCTTTTCATATTAAAACGCCCGGGAGCTGAAAAAGACTATTCTGCAGAAGAAACAGAACGAGCCAAAGCCCGGTTTGAAGAGATGTCAGAAGATGACAAAACTCTCTTAGTAAGAAATATGATCGCCGGATTACCGGGATCCGAAGAAAGTTTCACTGTAGCGCAATTCCAACAAGCACTGGATCGTTATGAAAATGTCAATGAAGAAAAGTTGAGGTCCAACTTAATTTATTTTCTCCGGGAAATATGTCCGGTTGCTGACGAAACAAACATTAAGTTGGTAATTCACCCCGACGATCCGCCCTACTCCATTTTGGGTTTACCCCGTATCTTAAGTACAGAGGCTGATTTCAACAAATTGTTGGAGGCTGTGCCCAACACATCAAACCGCCTATGCTTCTGCACCGGCTCTTTTGGAGTCCGGGCAGACAATGATCTTCCGGGAATGGTCGAGCGCCTTGGCGACCGAATCGATTTTATTCATTTGAGAAGCACACAACGGGATGAGTGGGGCAATTTTTATGAAGCCAATCACTTGGAAGGAGATGTGGATATGTATAATGTAATGAAACAGATCATCTTATTACAAAAAAGGAGAAATTGCTCTATTCCCATGCGTCCCGACCACGGCCATCAAATGGTAGACGATTTAAAAAAGAAAACCAATCCGGGTTACTCCTGTATCGGAAGACTGAGAGGATTGGCCGAACTGAGAGGATTGGAAATGGGGATCGCCAAATCTATTTTATAAAGTCGATATGAAAATAGTATAAATGAAGGCGCGAGATTGAGATGTAGTACATTTCATCATTCAAATAATTAATCCCAACTAATTCATTGCAAGAAGGTTGGGATTTTGATGTTTTTATGAATCACCCCGAAAACACAACTTTTCGGCCAAAATCGGAAATATTTAACACAAAAAAATCTGCTTCCTGAACAACTCAAAAAGCAGATTTTAGACTATTTACTGAACATCCCTAGTTAACTATTATTTTCCGACTCCATCCCGAGCTTCCTTTTACAATAACAATATCTTGGGATATATTGGAAATACGCACGATTCCCGGTTCTTTTTCTATTGAACGCAATTTTATTCCGGTCAGTGTATATACTTCTACCCGTTCGTTGACGAGACTTTTTATTGTCAATACATTATTATTAGCAAAAACATGTACTCCGGACAAATCAATCTCCTCGATTCCTGCCGGATATCGTTCTATCGATACCGGAACGGCCAGCGACTCTTCAATGATACGGGTACCGTCATTCAATTCGAAATTCAGATTATTCAGTCTGATTTCATATTCTCCCATCGGCAGATTTTCATCCGTTTTATAAGCTATGTTAAGAATCTTTTGATAAGTATTTTCAGCTGTGGATTTTAATTCCTTTGTTCTTATCTCAACCAACCAGGAATTATTTTCTTTCGGAGTAATAATCAGTTCAAAGTTATCCGAAAGTTCCATCGACAGCGCTGTTTGTTCTTCATCCAAAGTTATGCCTTCGGGAAAAGAAATCAAGAAAGAGCCCGTAAGGGAAGCTTCGGTCGGCAAGGTCAATCCGATTTCAAAATTTCCTTTATTATCGGTCGATACCGGTTGTATTTCTATTGCTTCCAATTCGGAAGTATTGCTGTTGGGATAATAAATGGTATATGACTCAAAACCCCATTTACTGTCTGCCCAAGCATACGTCTGATACATGGTTTTATTACCCGAATTGTCAAAAACGTAAACATCTTTAGTCGATTTAATCCAACTCTTGGATTCGTTGACCCAATCATATTTTTCCAACGAAGTTTCTTTTCCGTCTTTATTGTAAGCATAGTCCGTTCTGTCCTCTCCGACCCACTCTTTTTCTGTTGAATCCCAATTGTACAATTCATTCGAAATAAGGTTGTAATCCTCATATACCCTATTTGTTTTCGAATGTCCGAGCCAGTCGCCGGTTTCGTTATCCCAAGTATAATATTCATCCAAAATTATGTTTTTGTCTTCATCATAAGCATAATTGTTCTTTGATCGGTATGCCCAATCCTTCGTACCGAAATTCCAATTATAAGTAACATAAGAAGTAACCTCTTTTTTATCGTTGAATGTTTGGCTGTATTTGTTGTCGCCCATCCATTCCCGGGCCGATCCGTCCCAACTGTATGATTCAAAAGACGTCTGATTTCCGGCATCATCAAAAGCATATCCGTATTTATATCTTCCGACCCAGGTATTGTTGCCGGTATTGGCATCATACTCGGCAAGCAGTATTCGATTTCCGTTCTTATCGTATGCATATTCATCTTTAGTCGTATCCCAATTATAGTATCCGCCTACAACCCACGTGCCTCTATTCGAATCCCAATGATACGGTTCCCGCAATGTTTGGTTTCCGTACGCATCATATGCATATACGGTTCGGCTTTGATTGCTTCCCAAGTAAAACGTTTGGCATAGGATAGGATACCCGTTGGAATCGTAATTGCAATCGGCCTGAAAACCAATGTCGTCGTTCCAATTATAAGCTCTGAATGTCTTCAGGTTACCTCTGTAGTCCTTTTCGATTTGATAATTATAATAAGGCAAAGATCCGAAATAAAATCCGGGAGAATCGAAATCCAATTCATAATAATTAAAGACCCAGTTTCTTGCCGATTCATCCCAACATTGTCTTTCTGTTATCAATGCTTTAATCAAAGCTCCTTCCGAATAATAAGCATCGGTAATCAACGGCATATCTCTGTACAGGGTACCGTTTCCCCATGAATTGTTTTGTGCATCCCAAGAATAAAGAGTTTCTATTGAAATATTCCCTCCGGCATCGCGAGCGTATACCCACTTGTGGCTTTTAGCCCATGCATTATTTTCCCAATAATGATACTCCGACACAATCGTATAGCCGTTAATATCTCTTTCATATATCCATTTACCACTCCTGATCCATGTATTATTTTCCCAATTATAAGTTTCGTTCCATATCGTATTTCCATTACTATCATTCTCATAAACATATTTATAATTACCGGTCCATGCGTTTACGGTATAATTCCAACTGTATGATTCCGACAATATCGAATACCCGTTTACGTCATAAGCGCTTACATATTTTGTTCCGGTTCCGGTCCAATCATTTCTGCCGGCATCCCACACGTAAGATTCTGAAAGAGTTTGTCTTCCCATATTATCATAATCATACACCGATTTATTAGACCCTACCCAGTTATTTTTTATATTATCCCATCGGTAAGAAATCTCCAATATACACAGTCCGTTACTATTATACGTTTGAACATACTTTCTTCCGGATCCGATCCAGCTTCCTTTCAAGGCGTCCCAAATATACGATTCGGAAAGGATCTCGTATCCGTTGGCATCATATTGCCAAACCGATTTTTCATATTCTTCCCAATCATCTTTATCCGGATTCCATTGATATGATTCGGACAACAATCGTTTTCCGTCATTATTATACTTATTCGTATACTTTCTCCAAGTACCGATCCAACCGTCCTTATCCTTATCCCACTTATAAGAAGCATAGAGTGTTTCATATCCGTTGGCATCATATTCGGCAACCGTTTTGGATTCGTTGATCCATTCCTCTTTTTCCTTGTCCCAATTTTGGGCAACAGACAATGTCATATCACCATTGGCATTATAAGTTGTTTCTTTTTTATAATTATTTACCCATACATTCTTTTCTTTATCGCGGTCGCAGGTTTGTTGCAACGTTTGTTTTCCAAACGAGTTGTATACATAGATCGTTTTGCTTTTAACCGTTCCGTCCGGGAAAAAAGTCCGGGTACTGTCGGGCCAAGGAACCTCCTCAGCAGAACTTCGAATGCTTTTTAGAGCGGGCAAAACGACTCCGAACGATTTCCTGTGTTTCATTTCGTTTTTTTTATCCGCCGGTTGCCCGTGCAACAGTTTATCGGTCTGCATCTGTTTTTCAAGGTTTAAAATCCTTACTATTTCGGATTCTTCCGAAGAAAGATTGAGAGATTGAGCCGAAAGCATTGTCCCGACAATCAACCCTGCGATAATAAAGTAAATACGTCTCATAAAAATAAATTTACAGTGTTA